>NZ_QORZ01000021.1:0-217900 GCF_008368785.1 Bacillus sp. AY3-1
TTTAGGATTTAACCTTGCACCATCTGATTGATTTTTTCTGCTTTCGCGACATTCACGCTCGCTATTTCTAGCCACGTTGTAGTTCAATCAGCTTTAGGGATTGCCCGCAGTTAACCCTCACTACCAGCCAATCACTTGACTAGCAGGGCTTACTGATATATTTAATTAACTTTCGTTATAATTGGTTAAATAAATCGTAACAGTTAGTTTCCCTAATTGTTTCAACTCCAATAACGCCATTCTGTCTCCCCCAAATACTTTTTATCCTATTATACCAAACAGTTAATGGAAGATTTAGATATTTTATGAAGTACCATAAAAAGAAGGCTATCCAAATGAAAGGATAGCCTTCTTCTCTAATTTTTCATGCGGCACCGCCACAACAGATGCTTCTAACACTTTATCGTGCGACACTAAAGCATTTTCTAAATCTACGGAAGAAATCCATTCACCTCCACTTTTAATCCAGTCTTTCGTACGATCAGCAATCTTAATACATCCTTCCGAATCAACCGTGACAATGTCTCCTGTATAGAGCCAACCGTCTTTCATTGATTCTTCTGTACGTTCATCCTTATAATAGCTTCCAGCGATCCATGGGCCCTTTAAACAGAGTTCTGTCATCGCTAAACATTGACGATTTTTTTAATATATCTATTAACCTATCCACTAACAAAAGAAAACCGTCCCAATATACCTCTTGGAACGGTTTCTTTTCCCCCTACTTCTTCACCATTAACTTTCCTTCATAATCATTCATCGACTTTATTTCGACACCTTTATAATAATGAGCAACGATATCTGTATATTTCTTACCTTCCGCTGCCATGCCATTTGCTCCGTATTGGCTCATGCCAACGCCGTGACCGAATCCCTTCGTTGTAACGACGATTTTATCTCCCTCTTGTTTCCATGTGAAGTCAGAAGAGCGTAAATCTAACTTTTCACGAACTTGCTTTCCTGTTAATGTTTTCCCTTGAAATGCTACATCTTTTACTCGCTTTCCTTCCGTAAGATCTTTAATATTCCCAACCTTCCCGTCTGCCAACACCTTCACACCGAGACGCTTTTGAAAGTCAGCTACTGTAAAGGTTTGCTCGCTCGTAAATTTTGGAGAGGCTTGATCCCACGGACTATCTACGCTCTTTAAGTACGGATAATCATTTCCCCAATAATCAGCTGCATTTTCTGTCCGGCCATTACTCGTTGAGAAGAAGGATGCTGAGATTGGTTTTCCATCATACGTTAAAACTTGTCCTGCGGTTTTCGAAACGGCTTCTTCGATTTTCTTCAAATTATTTTCGTAGTTATTGCCCCATTGTTTCTTCAATTCTTCTTTACTTTTGTACACTTGATCTTTCACCGTATCGGTCACGTCCGCATTGTTTTTCTTACCTCCGCTTAGCATACGCTGTACCACAAATGTTCTCGCTGCTAATGCCTGCGCCTTTAGCGCCTCTATTTCAAAGCTGGCATTCATCTCAGAAGCTACTACACCGGTCACATACTCCTCCATAGGTAATGTTTCTACCTTCTTTTGCTGATCACGATATACAGCAACTTGAACCGCTGTATCCACTTTCCCTGGAGCAGGTATACTTTCTATCGCTGGAGGAGTTTTAGAAGCTGCTTCTTCCCCTACTTTTGCTTTCGCAAACGGAATAACAAGAGCAGCAGGTACAATGATAACGAGCGCTATTAGAAGCGCTACTGTGATAAAAAGTGGCTTTGAAAATTTCATCTTATTTCCCCCAATATCCAAAAGCTTTACTCCATTCATTCTTATGGAACAACTCTTTCTTTTAGAACATACTTAAGGGGAACCAGCTAAAACGAAAATTTTCTAAATATTTTTACTGGTACGTGCATAAGTATAGAATTTATTGACTATAACAGTAATAACCCAAAAAAATAGTCCCTACGTCAAAAGACGTAGAGACTATTTCAATTAAGCATGAAGATCAGAAACTTCTTGTTCTTTCACTTCTTCTACTTTTTCGTTTACACGTTCAATAGTTGCACCTAATGCAGCTAATTTCTTATGGAAATCTACATAACCACGGTCAAGATGCTTTAACTCAGTTACACGAGTGTAACCTTCAGATACTAAACCAGCTAAGATTAATGCAGCAGCAGCACGTAAGTCAGTTGCGCCTACTTCAGCACCTTGTAAGCTATTTGGACCGTTCATAATAACAGAACGACCTTCGATTTTAATATCAGCATTCATACGACGGAATTCTTCAACGTGCATAAAGCGGTTTTCGAATACCGTTTCTGTAATCATACTTGTTCCATCAGCTTGTAGTAATAATGCCATCATTTGTGATTGCATGTCTGTTGGGAAACCTGGGTGAGGCATAGTTTTAATATCAACCGCTTTTAACTTATCTGGGCCGATAACACGTACACCTTCATTTTCCTCAATAACTTTAACACCCATTTCTTCCATTTTCGCTGTAATTGAGCGTAAATGTTCAGGTACAGCATTTTCAATTAAGATGTCTCCACCAGTAATTGCCGCTGCAACCATGAATGTTCCCGCTTCAATACGGTCAGGAATAATAGAGTGGTTTCCACCATATAATTTATCAACGCCTTCGATACGAATCGTTCCAGTTCCAGCTCCGCGTACTTTCGCTCCCATCGCATTTAAGAAGTTAGCTAAGTCAACGATTTCTGGTTCTTTCGCTGCGTTTTCAAGGATTGTTGTCCCTTTTGCTAATGTAGCTGCAGACATAATGTTTTCTGTCGCGCCCACGCTTGGGAAGTCTAAATAAATTTTAGCCCCTTTTAGTTCTCCCTCAACGTATGCCTCAACAAAACCATTACCAACCTGTACTTTTGCTCCCATTGCTTCGAAGCCTTTTAAATGTTGGTCAATTGGACGTGAACCAATTGCACATCCACCAGGAAGTGCAATACGAGCACGGCCGTTACGTGCAAGTAATGGTCCCATTACTTGCACAGATGCACGCATTTTACGTACATATTCAAATGGTGCTTCAATGTTTAGTTCTTTAGAAGCATCGATTGTTACTTGGTTATTTTCAAATACGACTTCAGCATTTAAATGACGTAATACCTCATTAATTGTGTATACATCAGACAAAACTGGTACTTCAGATAGTACATTCTTTCCATCACTCGCTAATAGGGCTGCAGCGATTATAGGTAATACAGCATTTTTTGCGCCCTCAACACGCACTGTGCCGTTTAACCGCTTTCCGCCACGGACGATGATCTTTTCCAAATTATTCCCCTCCGTGTCCTTTTTTCAGTATCTATTCACTCAATACTCAGAAGTTATGATCGGTGTGCCAACCACAATTGTATCTTTGTTGTCTGTAGAACGTATTGCTATTTGCACATTTATTTTCTCTCTATTTGTTGAAAGAGCGTCATCCCACTTTTTATTGTATGCGGAGACTGACACAAATGCTCTTTCTTCTATCTGTTCGATCGCTCTTGCTGAAAGATCTTTCAAAAACTGATTGGTTTTATTTTGCAAAACACCTTCAATCTTATCATTCAGTACACCTTGAACACAAGTGTAAATTATAGGTTTTTCACTAAAAATTTTATTTGTTTTCTGAATGTACTTCGGGTCCCATTTCGCCCCGCTTACTTCAAAAATAATGAAAGTGTTTTCTTTAGTATTTTCCTTACTCCATGTTACTACTACTCGTTCTTCATAAGAAGAAAACTTTTTATAGGATGTAGCTTTATATCCATCTGGAGATTGCTCTAATTCCCACTTTTGAATATTCGCCTTGTCCTTCACATCGTTTAACAACTTTTGAAACATATGTATATTAGAAATTGTTTTTGTTTCTCGTGCTAACCATGACCACTTCTCTACTTTAGCATCATTTTTCTCTAAAGTTGCAATCATGCTCTCCATTTTCTGTTCATCGCTGATCGGTTTCATCTCTCTATATCCAACCAAAAATAAAACAACACTTATCACAACAATAAGAATGGCTTTAAGCTTCAATTTCATCCCCTCCTATCCCCATTGTTAACGGAGATATGAGGTTCTATACACTTACTTTACTAAATACGTTAAACTCTTTGAATAGCCTAAATAATCAAGGAAAAAGTTACTTACAGATGTCCCAATTGCAATTGTAATTAGGATGAGTAACACTCGCGTCTGCATCACCTTTCCAGACTTCATTAAACGCTCAATGTGAACACCTTGTAAGGCCCACCACGTAATGGTAATAAACAATAAATGCGAAACAATGGCAATCAGTGCTTGTTGCCCTAAAAGATGTGCCAAAAAATCGACCCCTTTTTACCCAGCTACTACTTACGAAATACTATAAAAACGATACCATAATAAGTAGGCGCCACACTTTTTCAAATACAAATAAGCATCTTACATTTCACATCATAATTTGCTCTCAAAAAACATATACCTACATGCATTTTCAATTGTAATTCACACAAAATAAAAAGCGCAGAGTAACAACTCCACACCTTTTATTTTCACTATTGTACCACGTTCCCTAAGAAGAAGAAATCCTTCATTAATGGAAAATATTCATAAAAGAAATTGTATCCAATCATCGGCATAATCCCTAGTATTACAATCGAGATTGCACAAAGGCTCATAACAACCTTTATATTCAATGGCAAACGAATTTTCTCTTCCACTCCTCCCGTCCGGAAAAACATTTGCTGTAGAATACGGAAATAATATACGAATGAGATGACTGTCGTCCCCATCATAATAGAAGCTAGTACGTAATGAGCTGGCTCTACATGCAGTGCACCTAAAAAGATGTTAATTTTCCCGATGAAACCAGCTGTTCCTGGTATCCCAGCCAACGATAATATAAAAATCGTCATCACTATCGCTGTAAATGGCGATCGCTTATATAATCCGGTAAAAATGGTAATGTTTTCTTTGTTACTTTGTAAGATTAAGCCGTGAATAATTGCAAATGCGCCTATATTCATAAGCATATACGCAAGCATGTAAAACCACATGCTATCCATCGTAAATGGTGATAATGCTACAAGCGGAACGAGTAAATACCCCGCATGTGCGATTCCCGAATAGGCAAATAGGCGTTTTACGTTATATTGCTTTAACGCTACTACGTTTCCAATAATCATCGTAATACTCGCTAGTACTGCAATGTATATGCTCATACGTCCGTATAAAGATTGCATGTCTCCTTGCACCGATACACTTGCAAAAACCATGAGAAACAGACGAATAATGAGTAAGAATCCAGCAATTTTAGAAATCGTTCCGAGAAAAGCAGTAACAGGTGTAGCCGCTCCCTCATACACATCTGGTGCCCACATATGAAACGGCACTGTCGCAATTTTAAACGAGAGTCCAACGAGTAATAGTAGAAATGCGAGAGCTAACAATAACTGAATACCACCAGCAAGCTCCCCTGCGAATACTTTTTGCATATCCACGATATTAGTTGATCCTGTAATACCGTATAAATAACTCATTCCAAAGAGCGTAATTGCCGTGCCAATACCTCCATTAATGACATATTTCATGGCCGCCTCGTTTGACGCACGGTTCCTTTTTCGTATTCCTACTAAAATATATGAAGAAAGTGAAAGCAATTCTAAACCGACGAAAAGTGTAATGAAGTCGATACTAGAAGCCATAAACATAGCCCCAAGAAGCGCCATTAAAAATAAGTAATAATATTCTCCCTTATCTTCAATTGGATTCTTCTTATCATCGCTCATGGCGGTGCATAAGATGAGGGCCGCTCCGCCTAATAACAACGTTTTAAACCCTTTTGAAAACCCATCTAACACAAACGATCCATTTAAAATATCTCCTGTCGGTTCACCGTATAGCGTGATTAACGACACGATTGCTAATATGACGGCTGCGATTGCACTAAGCGCTACATATCTATGATTCAACTTAAAAAACAAATCACATATGGAAAGAAGGATGGCAGCTCCGAGAATAATGAATTCTGGCACCATGAGATGCCATGATAAGCTAAGTAACGTATTCATATCCATCCTACTTCACCCCCAATGTTTTCAATGTATTTTGAAGCGGATCCCCTAGTATTTCTGGCATTACTCCAATTGCAATAATGCAGAAGATAAGTAGCAATATAGGGACATACTCCCATCCGTGTATATCAGCTTTCGCCTCCCACTCTTTCTTACCAAAAGTTACTTGAAGCGTTGCTCTCAATACGTATACAGCGGTTAAAATGATGCCGAGCACACCGACTGCAGCAATGACTGGCTCCCCTTGGAATAAACCGAGAAAGGCAAGAAACTCGCTAACAAATCCAGACATTCCTGGCAATCCAAGCGATGCCATTCCTCCTGCTAAGAAGAATCCGCTAAGTACCGGGACACTTTTTGCGAGTCCGCCAAGCGCTGTAATATCCGACGTTCCAAAGCGCTGTTCTATAACGCCCAGTAAGAAAAAGAGTAAGGCTGCAATTAAACCGTGAGAGACAACTTGGAATAGTGCCCCTTGTATACCTGGTGCATTTAACGCCGCAAGGCCCATTAATACGATGCCCATATGCGAAATACTAGAGTAAGCAAGCACCTTCCGAAAATCCGTTTGAATGAGCGCTAAGAAGGCTCCGTACAATAAATTGATGACTCCTAAAATCGCAATAAGCGTTGCAAACTCGCGAAAGTATTCCGGGAATAGCCCCTTTCCGAAACGAATCATACCGTATGCCCCAATCTTCAGTAAAACGCCCGCGTGAAGCATAACTACAGCCGGATGCGCTTCAATATGCACATTGACCATCCAGCGATGTAACGGGAAAACGGGTAGTTTAATCGCAAAAGCAATCATTATGGCAAGAAACAATCCGAACTGTAAGCTACTTGAGACAGCCATTCCTCCCCCAGCACCTACGCTCGTTAATATTTCTTTAAGCTCTGTAATATTTGTTGTACCTGTTTTTGCAAATAAAACTGAGAAAACGATGAGTAAAATAGCGGAGCCAATACCGTTATATATTAAATAGCTATAAGCAGCCTTTTCACTCGACAATTTCCCCCACTTTCCAATTAATAAAAACATTGGCGGCAACGTAATTTCAAAGAAGATAAAGAACAACATTAAATTTTGAGCAGCGAAGACGCCGAGCATCCCTATTTCTAATATGAGTAGCAGCATATAAAAGGCTTTCAAGTTTCTTTTAATAGTAAATGCCGCAATTGCTGCAAGCATCGCTAGAAGGGCTGTCAGCACCATCATAACGAGCGATAAACCATCAATGCCGAGCTCGTAATAAATGGAAAACCATCTTTTATCCACCGCTGCAAAATCCCCAAATTTAATCCATTTCACTTTTTCATCGAATAGCGACAAACTCTTTCCAGAAGCATATGTACAAGCGAGGACGATAGCGATTCCAAATGGAAGCGCCGTCCCAAATAAACCAAGTGCTCGCACAGTACGCGATTCTTTTTTTGGCGTTAATACAAGTAAGAGAATTCCTAAAAGCGGGGAAAAAATGAAGAACGTTAATAACAAATCATTCATCGTAAATCCCCTCCCGTATAGAGCAAAATAATGACGAGTACTGCAAGCGAAACAGCTGTTACAGTGCCGTACACTTGTACATTTCCGTTTTGGAGTCTAGAACCGAGTCCGCTTATCCCTTTAACTAGACTCCCTATTAAAACGGCAATTCCTTCGACTACATACACCTCAAATAAGCGAAGCACATGAGCGATTCCCTTCGTAATAGGGAGCACTGTCATATTGTATAGTTCATCCACATAATATTTTTCTTTCAATAGGTTATAAAGAGGTGTTCCATCGCCCCCAGCCCAATCTCTAGAAATAGATTTCTTACCATATATGAAATATGCGAGAGCGATTCCTGCAAATGAAACGATAGTCGCTACGATCATAATCCAAACTGGTCCGTGTGCCTCTCGCACTTTAAATGCTACATCTTTCGTAAGCCAATCCCCGAGAAACGTCCCAAACCACGGTGTATTTATATAACCTGCCACTACTGCAAGGACCCCGAGAACGATCATCGGATACGTCATAACGCGGGGCGATTCATGCACATCTTCCTTTGTCTTTGCTTCCCCAGTAAAGACAAGGAAGTAGAGCCGGAACATGTAGAATGCTGTTAAGAACGCTGCAATTACTGCTAATATGAATAAAACGTAATTGCCATTCATCCAAGTCGCCGCTAAAATTTCATCTTTACTAAAGAAGCCGGAAAGGAGTGGCACACCGCTAATTGCAAGTGTACCGATTAAAAATAGTGCACCCGTTACTTTCATCTTCTTCTGTAAACCGCCCATTTTATTAATGTCTTGCGTATGCACTGCATGAATGACACTTCCTGCCGCCAAAAATAGTAGCGCTTTAAAAAAGGCGTGTGTCGTTAAATGGAAAACACCAGCTACATAACCAGCAGATCCTAATGCGAGCATCATATAACCTAGCTGGCTAACCGTAGAATAAGCGAGCACTCTCTTTATATCCGTTTGTACAAGACCGATAGAAGCCGCAAAGATTGCGGTGAAAGCTCCAACGATTGCCACTGTCTGCATCGCCACCGCACTTGCTGAAAATAGCGGGAACATCGTCGCCACTAAATACACGCCAGCTGCGACCATCGTCGCCGCATGAATAAGTGCCGAAACAGGCGTCGGCCCCTCCATTGCATCTGGTAACCACGTATGAAGCGGGAACTGACCTGACTTCCCCATCGCCCCGATAAAAATTAATATCGCTGTTATTGTAATCATGGTAGGGGTAAGATCACCCGTACGAATCGCCCTAAATATTGCGTCATATTCAAAACTACCCGCGTGCCAAAAAAGTAAGATCATCCCTATAAATAAACCGACATCTCCAATACGAGTCATAATAAAAGCCTTTTTCGCAGCAGCCTTCGCTTCTTCTTTAAAGAAATAAAAACCGATGAGTAAAAATGAACCAAGGCCGACTAACTCCCAAAATATATAAAGCTGTAATAAATTCGGTGATATAACGAGCCCGAGCATCGCAAATGTGAAGAGCCCTAAATAGGCATAAAAGGTTGGTAATCTTTCATCACCTTTCATATAACCTTTCGAATACACATGTACAAGTAAACTCACAAGTGTAACGATAAACAGCATTAAAGCCCCTAATGCAGTCACTTCAAAGCCAAATGATATATCAATATCTCCCGTTCTAAGCCATACCCACTTATGCTTCAATCCTACTTTCGAAAACCGTTCTATTAATACAAGTACCGCAAATATAAAGGAGAGAAAGACGAGGAAAATACTAAGTACACTGCTTCCTTCTCTAATTTTCTTCCCGAATATAAGTAATAAAAAAAACGAAACAAGCGGGAAAAGCGGTATGAGCCATGCATAATCGATCATTGTTTCCTTCCCCCTTTTCGGTCACAATGTTATCCTTTGAGCGTATCCATTTCATCTACATGAACCGTCGTACGATTACGATACAAAGCAATTAAAATGGCGAGTCCTACCGCCGCCTCCGCTGCTGCTACAGCCATCGTAAACAGAGAGAAAATTTGCCCTGTTAAATTTGGGAACAAACCTAATTTACTAAACGCGACTAAATTTAAATTGGCCGCGTTAAGCATTAATTCAATACAAACTAATACAATCACTGTATTTCGCTTCGTTAAAGCTCCAAACAAACCGATGCAAAACAAAATAATCGCAAGCGTTAAATATGCAGAAGCTGGAACGCTACTCATTGGAATCCTCCTCTTTCTCATCCTTCTTCGCAAGTATAATCGCGCCAACAAGTGCTACAAGTAAAATGACTGAGGTTAACTCAAATGGAATAATATATTTCGAATAGAGAAGTGTACCGATTTGAAGTGTGTTTTTTTCATGGAGAGGTAAACTTCCTTGTGTGCTTTCATTTGCAAAATCAATATTGTTAACAGCGAAATACATAACTGCCCCAAATGCTACAACCGCAAAGAAGATAATCCATTTTCGAAGAGTAAGACGCGATTCATTTTCTGCGTTATGTTGCGTTAACATAATGCCAAAAATCATAATAATTGTAATCGCACCGGAGTAAAGTAAAATTTGTGCAACTCCGATAAATTCGGCCGATAAAAGAAAGTACAAACCTGCGATACTAAGAAATGTCAGAACGAGAGCTAGCATCATATGCATGACTTTCGTTAAGTTCAACATAAGAACACCGCCGATAATTGCAGACAAGGATAGTATGAAGAATGCTACAAACTCGCCATTCATGCTTTATTCTCCTTCCTGACGTTTTCGTCGTTTTCGTCAAGCCACTGCAAATTTTTAAATAAATCATCACGTGAATATTCCGCGAGCTCAAAGTTATTTGTCATAACAATCGCCTCTGTCGGGCAAACTTCTGTACATAAATCACACAGAATACAAATTTCAAAATTAATATCGTACGTGTCAATAATTTTTCCTTTTTTCGTAGGATCCGGATGTTTTTTTCCTGTTAACTGAATACAGTCTGTCGGACAAATGTTGGAGCATTGGTTACAAACAATACACTTTTCCGGATAAAACTTTTGAATACCTCGAAAGCGGTCTGGCAACGGCAACGGTTGATTCGGATAATCGTAAGTCACCTTCTTCTTACTCAAATTGCTTAATGTATATTTTAATCCTTTAAATAATCCTTTCATCTCTTACTGGCACCCCCCTCATAGATTAGAAGAATAACTCCTTAATCAATGCCGTTAAGAAAATATTCGCAAGTGCAATTGGCAATAATACTTTCCAGCCAAACTCCATTAACTGGTCACCTCTTATACGCGGAAACGTAACGCGGAACCAAATTAATAGAAAGACTACACTGCTAAATTTCAAAGCAAACCATACAGCTCCTGGGATAAATCCAAGGAACATAACTGGATTCCATCCGCCTAAAAAGAGCACTGTAATTAAAGATGACATTCCGAAGAAATATACGTACTCTGAAAGCATGAAAAACGCCCATCTAAACCCTGAGTATTCCGTATGATATCCAGAAACAAGTTCCGATTCTGCTTCTGGTAAATCAAACGGCGTCCTATTTAACTCTGCTACCGCCGCGATTAAGAAAACGACGAAACCGATTGGCTGCACGAAAATGTACCAAACATTCTCCTGTGCCGCTACAATTTCATTTAAATTCAGGCTACCAGCTAACAAAACGATGCCAATTACACTCATTACGAGCGGAATTTCATAAGAAATCATTTGCGCCGCCGCACGCATCCCTCCTAAAAGGGAATATTTATTATTTGATGCCCATCCTCCGGTTACGACACCAATCGTCGTAATGCCAGAAACAGCAATGTAATACAGTAAGCCTACGCCAATATCCGCGAACTGAAATTTATCAGTAAACGGGATGACTGCAAGCACCATAAATGCCGGTGCGAATGCAATGACAGGCGCTAATATAAACAACGGTTTATCTGCCGCTTTCGGAATACTATCTTCTTTCAATAATAGTTTTAAAACATCAGCTACCGTTTGCAGTAAACCGAACCGGCCCCCAACTTGGTTTGGTCCAATCCGCCCTTGCATAAAACCCATTACTTTCCGTTCTGCCAAAATACCATATGTAACGAAGCCAAGGACTGCAAATAATAGAAGCACCGCTAATCCGAAAAAAATGAAGAAATTCGTCCAGCTTGAAGGTGATTGTAAGAGCGTTTCAATCATTAGCCATCAACCTCCCCAAGTACAATATCAACTCCACCTAAAATCGTAATTAAATTGGCGATGTTTTCACCTTTCAATAACTTCGGTAAAATTTGCAAATTGTAAAAAGACGGCCTGCGAAACTTCAAGCGGTACGGCTCTTTCTTTCCATCACTAGCAATATAGCAACCAATCTCTCCTCTCGGCGATTCTATACGGACGAACGCTTCCCCTTTAGGCGCCTTAATGATTTTCGGCACTTTCGCTAGCACAGCTCCGTCTTTCGGGAACTGCTGGACAGCTTGCTCAACAATTTTTAATGACTCCTCAATCTCTTGCATGCGGCAAACGTAACGATCCCAAGCATCTCCCACACTCCCAACAGGAATATCGAAATCAAAACGATCATAAATGGAGTACGGTTCATCCTTGCGAAGATCCCAGTTTACTCCGGTACACCGCAAATTCGCTCCGCTTAAAGAATACGAAATCGCTTCTTCCGCGCTATATATACCAACGCCTTTTACGCGATTTAAGAAAATCTCATTACCGCTAACGAGATCATGATAACCTGCCAATTGTTCTCGCATATACGGAACAAACTCTTCCACTTTTTCAATCCAACCGTCCGGCGCATCCCACTTTACACCCCCGACTCTCATATAGTTAAAAGTAAGACGGGCACCGCATAATTCGTTTAATAAATTTATAATCATCTCTCGTTCACGAAAAGCGTATAAAAACGGGCTGACCGCTCCTATATCAAGAAGATTTGTCCCCCACCAAACGAGGTGGCTCGCAATCCTTCCAAGCTCCATTGCAAGTACTCGTAAGTATTCGGCCCGCTCCGGGATTTCAAGCCCCATCATCGTCTCTACAGCATGGCAAATGACGTAATTATTCGTCATGGCCGATAAATAGTCCATTCGATCTGTATAAGGGATAATTTGCGTATACTGTAAGCTCTCGGCAATCTTTTCGGTCCCGCGATGCAAATATCCAATAACTGGTGTAGCTTCTTTAATAATTTCCCCGTCAATCTTAATAACAAGCCTGAACACACCATGCGTACTCGGATGCTGAGGCCCTACATTCAAAAGCATTTCTTCCGTACGGATCATAAGCTACACCTCCACATCATACGGTTCATAATCTTTCCGAAGCGGATACCCTATCCAATCATCAGGCATTAAAATACGTGATAAATTCGGATGTCCCTTAAATACAATGCCGAGCAAATCATACGCTTCTCGCTCTGGCCAGTCCGCTCCTTTCCAAAGCGCTGCAACCGACTCTACTTCTGGTGCTTCCCTATCCAACTTCACCTTCGCCGCTACTGACTGTTTCTTTCCATATGAAAATAAATGAACATATACTTCCATATGTGTCACAAAATCCGTCGCATGTAGCTCTGACATATAATCAAAAGCAAGTCCCTCATGGAATCGCAGTAACTCCATTACTTCATAATATTTTGAGGGCTCCACCACAAGAGTTGGCACATCTTTTGAAAGTTTATTAATGTAGGAATCTACTAACGTATCCTCTCCAATTTTCCCCTTAATAACTTCAACATACTGATTTAAATACGGCTGATTCACGGATGGCTCTTCCTGCTTCGGCTCCTCTTCCGCTTTACCTTCAGCGCCCTTTGTCTTCGCCCTTGCTGCCGCTTTTGCCTTCGCTGCTGCAATTGCCTTCGCCTTTTCATCTCCCGATTTCCCATCACCTAGCGAGGACTTCTGCTTCGCTAAAGCCGCTGCCTTTGCCTTTGCTACCGCCACGGCCTTCGCCTTCGCTTTGGCTTTTCTTCTTCTGTTTCGCTAACGCTGCCGCTTTTGCTTTCGCGGCTGCTGCTGCCTTCGCCTTCGCTTTGGCCTTTGCCTTTTCTTCTTCCGTTACCTCTTCGGTTCCTTCTCTTTTTTGCTTTGCTAACGCTGCCGCTTTTGCTTTTGCGGCTGCTGCTGCCTTCGCCTTCGCTTTGGCCCTTTCTTCTTCCGTTACTTCTTCGGTTCCTTCTCTTTTTTGCTTTGCTAACGCTGCCGCTTTTGCTTTTGCGGCTGCTGCTGCACGTCGTTTTACTTCTTCCACAGTCATACCATCACTTTTTGGTAGCGCTTTCTCTTTTTCTCGATTTTCTTCCTCAAGTTTACTTATTTCCGCATCATGTTTCGCAACGAGACGCTTTCTCGCCTCTTCTTTCGCATGCCTAGCCGCTTCTCTTTTCAAATCCTCTAGGTCTTTATTTGGATCACTCATTTATTCGTCACCTGCTTTCCCGTCTTTGCCTCGTAACGAATTTTTTCTTTCAATTTATTAATTCCATAAATTAAAGCAGCAGGATTGGGTGGGCAACCAGGAATATACACATCAACTGGTACAATTTGATCCACACCTTTCACAACAGCGTACGAATTTACATATGGGCCACCTGCTGTCGCACAAGATCCCATTGCAATCACCCATTTTGGTTCAGGCATTTGATCGTATAAACGCCGAACAATAGGAGCCATCTTCTTCGTTACTGTTCCCGACACAATCATAACGTCCGATTGCCTTGGCGATGTCCGAAAAAATGACCCAAATCGATCTAAATCGTAATGTGATGAACCTACTCCCATCATTTCAATTGCACAGCATGCTAGTCCGAATGTCATTGGCCATAAAGAATTGCTTCGTGCCCATCCTTTTAACTGCTCCAATGTAGAAAAAAAGATATTTCGTTCTAATTCCGCCCGCTCATTTGGATGTAATTCCTCAAAATTTATAACCATTGTAACACCTTCTTTTTCCAAGCATACGCTAATCCAACTAGCAACATTACAACAAAGATGAGCATTTCAATCAGTGCAAATAAACCGAGCTTGTCATATGCAACAGCCCATGGATATAAAAATAAAGTTTCTACATCAAAGATGACAAACAATAAAGCAAAAATATAATAACGAGCATGAAACCGAATATTTGCATCATGAAAAGGCTCAATTCCACTCTCATACGTCGTCGCTTTCGCTGCACTTGGTTTGTTTGGACGCAGCATCTTTCCTAATGTAAGAGCCACTACCGGCAGCAATATACCTAATAGCAAGAAAATCAAAACGATCATATAACTATTTTCATATACACTTGCCATTGTGAAACCCTCCCCCCTGAATTAAGAACAAGTTCACTTAGTAAACAATATGTCCTAGTTGCAGTAATTATTATTTTTAAATTTTTCTAAATAATGCAACTATTTTAATCATTATAGCAAACTTCAAATTCCTATGTCGATATATTGGGGACCGAAACGAGAATTATTAAAATCTATTTTTATAACTCGCTAAACCTGTGTAAAATAAGTATAGAAATTATATATATGTTTCAAGAAACAATAAAAAATAAAAAGAGGAATTTATATGTATATACCGTGGGTGAGATAAATGAAAAAACAAACACATGTAAGTATTCTTATAAGCATTATATTGTTATCTATAGCGATTCATTACGTGGCAATGCCTTTTCTATATGAATACTCATTTCCTTTTCAAATATTAATTGGAATGAGTACCTTATTCATTGATATTATCGCTTGTAGTTATATACTTTATTTTTCAAATAGGAAAGAAGGGTTACCTCGTTTATTTTGGACCATTTTATCTGTTGGAACCCTCTCTTATTTCATTGGTGATATGGTCGTTGCCTATCAACGTTTAATTTTAAAGGACTACTATACATTCGTTGATCCGTCCGATTTTTTTTACTTACTTTTTTTAATTAGCTTTGCATTTGCCTTTCTATATGAAATCATCTATAACCGCGATTTATTAGAAAAGCTTTTTATGATATGTGATATTTGTATTATTGTTACAGCACAATTCACTTTAAGTTACTACTTACTTATTGAACGCACCATTCACGTTTCTTCAACATCCTATATCGACATATTTGTTCAACTTACCTATCCAATGGCCGATTTGCTCTTTCTTCTCATAGGAATCAATCTGTTATTCAAGCCATTATCCTTATTATCCAAAAAAGTTGGTGCGCTTCTTGGCAGTGCTTTAATTTTATATGCTACTACAGATGCGATTTATGCTTATATTAAATACTTCACACCCGAGTATTCTATGTTTACAGTTACTCCTCTCTATCAAGTAACTTTAGTACTAGTAGCAATCGCCTGTATTCTGCATACAAAAGAACCTGAAAGACAAGAGCAAGTACTATTAACACCTAAACTTGGGGAATCGATCAGATTGTCATTACCTTATATTTCTGTAGTAATGCTTATTGTTTTTATACTAGTTGAATATGTTTTTGCACCTATTGTAGTAATCGGGCTTATAATAACTTTCTCCTTCGTTCTCATACGCCATAGTTTAGTTCGAAAACAAAATAAAATATTATTACTAGCCCAAATGCAATTCAACTCGGAACTCGAAAAACAAATTGAACTACGTACAGAAGATTTAGTAGAACAAAAGAATGAACTATATCATAACCAACAGATGTTTAAATCTTTATATGAGCATCATCCAGATCCAATCTTCACCTTAGATTTGTACGGTAATTTTCTCAAAGTGAATAACGCTGGTACTACTTTGCTCGGTTATCAAACGAATGAATTATTAAATCAACCTTACTATTCACTTATGTATGAAGAAGATTTGGAAGAAATCATTAGTGCCTTTCATCGGGTAAAAAAGGGGAAATCTATTTCTTTAGAAGTACGGGCATATCATAAAAATAGGGATATTTACTACTTGCATGTTACAGCAGTTCCTATCTTTTTAAAGGATCATATTTCTGGTGTTTATTTAATGATTAAAGATATTACGGAAAGCAAACAACAACAAGAACAAATTAATTTTCTAGCATATCATGATACTTTAACAGAGCTTGCAAATCGCCGTGCATTTCATCAATATGTAGAACAAGCAATTGCTCGATCCGAAATATCAAAAAGGCCTTTTGCTGTTATGTTTCTGGACCTAGACCGCTTTAAGGTTATTAATGATACCCTCGGTCATAGGGTAGGAGACCTTCTATTAATTGCCGTAGCAAAAAGACTAGAAAGACTATCGACACCAAATATGAAGCTCGCCCGGCTAGCTGGGGATGAGTTCACAATCCTTATCGAAAATTATAAAAAAAGACCCGATGTAAAAAAAATGGCTGATACGATTGTGGCAGCCATGAACGAACCATTCGAAATTGAAAGTCAACATTTACAAATCTCACCGAGCATCGGGATTGCAATATATCCTGAAGCAGGTGAAGATCCATTGTCCATTTTACAGCATGCTGATATGGCCATGTACGAAGCAAAAAATAAAGGAAAAAATGGTAGCTCTCTGTACACGAAAGAATTGTATAAAAAAATGGAACGAAAAGCTCGAATTGAAAAAGATTTACCACTTGCTTTAGTAAACGAAGAGTTTTATCTCGTCTATCAACCACAAATTGATATTACGACGAAAAAGATTATTGGTGCTGAAGCATTAATACGCTGGAAACACCCACTCCTAGGTGACATTCCGCCATGTGAGTTCATTCCAATTGTAGAAGAGACGCCTCAAGTCGTTCCGCTCGGTCATTGGGTATTAAAAGAATCTTGTCGCCAGTTAAAAATATGGCATACTTTCGGCTACACAGATTTAAAAATAAGTGTGAACTTATCTGCAAAAGAGTTCCAGCAAGATCATTTAATCGAGAACATTTCACAAATACTAACAGACATTAAAGTCGATCCAAAGCATGTAACACTTGAGCTAACAGAACGAATTGCAATGATCAACGAAAAAGAAACATTATCAAGACTAAAACAATTAAAGGAATATGGTATTCAAACGTCCATTGATGACTTCGGTACCGGCTATTCCTCTCTCGCTTATTTATCAATTTTCCCTATCGATACGTTAAAAGTACCGAGAGAATTTACACAACTAGCCGATCATCGGCCTGAGGAACGAGCTATTGTTTCCACTATCCTTTCCCTTGCAAATACTTTAAACCTCTCTGTCGTTGCTGAAGGAATTGAAACAGAAAAACAACTTAAGTTTCTACAAAAGAACAACTGTAAATATATGCAAGGTTACTATTTCAGTAAACCACTTACTAGTCATCAATTTATAAAATTTCTACAAAAAACACCCAGTATGAACCAATAGCTCATACTGGGTGTTTTTATAGTGTCGGAATTGTTTTCTCGTAATACTCCTCTGCAATTTCTTCATAAAAAGCTGCTGACGTCGTATAAAAATATGGAATTAGCCATAGGAATCCAATCCCGAGCGTAATACAACTTAATATAAACCAACCAATAAAGCTTAAACATAAAATGAAATACTCCATCTTATGTCCATTCATCATACGACGACTTTCTGTAATAGCTTGATTTATGGAATACTCAGGATGATCATTTATTATAAAGTACGTCATCGCATAAGAAAATGATTTAATAATGCCTGGAATAATAAATAGTAAAAACCATAAGAAAATATAAATGTTCACTACTATATATAATAAAAATGACTTTATAAACTTACTTCCTTCTGTAAACCATCTGAATATATGCCCAATACGTGCTTCCTTTTCACGAATGATATGTAGCGCTAAATGATAACCACCTAGCGTTAATGGACCTACCATCAATATTGTAATAACGTCTACTGAAAGTGAGTTATTTACTTCTTTCCAATCCCAAAATTGAGAGAAAATGAAATCAATACTAAAGCTAAAAGCTGAAATAAGAATCGAAATCAGTAATGTTGCCCCGACAGCTAATCCCCATTTCCCTTCTAATGAATCTAACGCTTCTCCTTTTAAATCACTAATCATATTGTTCCTCCTATACGTAATAACTCTATTAGTATAGCATGTTCCTACTACAATTCGTCTTTTGAAAGATAACGATAAAAATGCGCTGTCGTTGTACTCATATACGGGCTAAGCCAAAGAAAACCAATTCCAAGTGTTAAAATCCCTAAAATACCCCATCCTATAAAACTAAGCCATAAAAGAAACAAATCTAACTTATGTCCCTTCATAAGATGCTTACTTTCTTTCATTGCTCGTGACACACTATACTCTGGATTTTCAATCATTACATAGTACGTCATCGCATAAGAAAAATACATCACAATCATAACAACGATTGAAATAGCTAATAGTACAAAGAAAGCGATAGTAAACGACGTATTTCCTTCTTCACCGAAAAATGCGAATAAGGCTACTAGCAACATTGGAATCCATGTACCTGTATATAATAAAATCGCAAGCATTGCCCACATCGTTTTCATCATTCTTTTAAAGCCACGAAATCCTTCGAATAAGTGATCTACTTTAGCACCTTCTCGTTTACTAATCTGTAAAAATACATTTGTATAACCGTATGATGTAATTCCATACGATGCGTTACTCAAAATTATTATGATGCAATAAAAAATACCAAATGTAATACCTGCTCCGATTGATATTGTTTCCTCTTCAAGTGAACCTGTTAAACCAGCAAATAGTAAAAATATAATAACTCCTGGAATTAAAAGTATAAGCATTGCAGCCATTGAAACAACATAACTTAAAATAAAATATAAAATCGTTGATCCAACACCTAGTCCCCATTTTCCCTTTAAAGAGTGCAACGCTTCTCGTTTCATTTCACCGATCATTTATTCATCCCCTTTATAAATTGTTGTACATTCTCTACTTATACAAGCATCAATATAATTATACCATTTTTGTAAAATTATCCATGAACTACAAAAAAAAAATCCGTAAAGGCAAAGCCTTTACGGATTTTTTATTTCATATCGGAAACGTTTAAACGGTTCACAGCACGTTGTAATGCCATTTCTGCACGTTTAAAGTCAACATGTGCTTGTTTATCTTGCATACGTTGCTCAGCGCGACGCTTCGCTTCATTTGCACGATGGATATCGATATGGTTTGCTTCTTCAGCAGATGATGATAATACAGTTACTTTATCTGGACGAACTTCGATAAAGCCACCGCTTACTGCTACATAATCAGTGTGTCCACCATGTTTCAGACGAACTGCACTAATTTTTAACGGTGCAACAGTTGGAATGTGACCTGGTAAGATCCCCATTTCCCCACTCTCTGCTTTTACGCTTACCATTTCTACTTCTTTTTCGTAAACCGGTCCATCAGGAGTTACAATACTGACTGGAAATGTCTTCATACTTCGTCCCTCCTAAGGCCTTACGCCATCATTTTCTTCGCGTTTTCAATAACTTCTTCAATGCCACCAACTAAACGGAATGCATCTTCTGGAAGGTCATCATATTTTCCTTCTAGAATTTCTTTGAAACCACTAACTGTATTTTTTACAGGTACGTAAGAACCTTTTTGACCTGTAAACTGCTCAGCTACGTGGAAGTTTTGAGATAAGAAGAATTGAATTCGACGAGCACGATGTACAACTAACTTATCTTCTTCAGATAACTCATCCATACCTAAGATAGCGATGATATCTTGAAGCTCTTTGTAACGTTGTAAAGTTTGCTGTACTTGACGAGCCACTTCATAATGCTCTTCTCCTACGATTTCTGGCGAAAGTGCACGAGATGTAGATGCCAATGGATCTACGGCTGGGTAAATACCCATTTGTGTTAAACGACGCTCTAAGTTTGTTGTTGCATCTAAGTGAGCGAACGTTGTAGCTGGTGCTGGGTCAGTATAGTCATCGGCTGGTACATATACCGCTTGGATAGACGTGATAGACCCTTTATTTGTAGATGTAATACGCTCTTGTAATTGACCCATTTCTGTTGCAAGTGTTGGTTGGTAACCTACCGCAGATGGCATACGACCAAGAAGGGCAGATACTTCAGAACCTGCTTGCGTGAAACGGAAGATATTATCGATGAACAATAGTACGTCTTGTCCTTGCTCATCACGGAAATGTTCAGCCATTGTTAAACCTGTTAATGCAACACGTTGACGTGCTCCAGGTGGCTCATTCATTTGTCCGAATACCATCGCAGTTTTCTTAATTACGCCAGAATCGCTCATTTCGTGGTATAAATCGTTACCCTCACGAGTACGCTCACCTACACCAGCGAATACAGAGATACCACCGTGTTCTTGTGCGATGTTGTTAATTAATTCCTGAATTAATACAGTTTTACCTACACCGGCACCACCGAATAGACCGATCTTACCACCCTTAATGTAAGGAGCAAGTAAGTCTACTACTTTAATACCAGTTTCAAGAATTTCTACTTTAGTAGATAATTCTTCGAATGCAGGTGCTTGACGGTGAATTGGATCACGACGTACATCCGCAGGAACTTCACCATCTAAGTCAATTGCATCACCTAATACGTTAAATACGCGACCAAGTGTTACATCACCAACTGGTACAGAGATTGCTTTACCAGTATCTTCTACTTCTGTGCCACGAACAAGTCCGTCTGTGGAAGACATTGCAACTGTACGAACTGTATCATCACCTAAATGAAGTGCAACTTCAAATGTTAAGTTAATGCTTGCTCCGTTTTCGTTGCTTTGTTTTACCGTAAGGGCGTTGTAGATTTCTGGTAGCTTTCCGCCATCAAACTTAACGTCTACAACCGGACCCATGATTTGCGTAACGCGCCCTTTATTCATCGGGTTCCCTCCTAGCTTTCTTTTAATTAGCCAACTTTCTACGAGCAGTTAGCTTTTAATTTTTTATTGGTTTATAGCTTACGCGACTCTTTTGAAAGAGCCGCCTACGCTTTTATTGAATCTAGTTCCAGCGGCTAGAACAGTCGGTCATTTCGTGCCTTCCTGCGAGGCAAACTACGCCTCTTCGTCAGGAGCTCCAATGCCCTCTTGTTCTGGACGAGCCGCTTCCACTTTTTACTGAATCTAGCTCCGGCGGTTAGAGTGTTCGGTGGCTTCGCTTTTTCCTGCGAGGCACAAATCGCCTCTACGTCAAAAGCTCCATCCCCCTCTCATTCTGGACGAACCGCCTACGCTTTTTATTACTACTCTAACGCTGCTGCTCCACCAACGATTTCCGTAATTTCTTGCGTAATCGCTGCCTGACGCGCACGGTTGAATGAAAGTGTAAGTGAATCGATAACTTCCATTGCGTTGTCTGTAGCACTCTTCATTGCTGTCATACGCGCTGCGTGTTCACTTGCTTTACCGTCTAGTAATGCACCGTACACTAAGCTTTCTGCGTATTGTGGCAATAGTACTTTTAAAATTTCTTCTTCAGAAGGTTCGAATTCATAAGCTGTCGTCGGTTTCTCAGACGCCACATCAGTAAGCGGTAAAATTTTATTTTCCGTTACTTCTTGTGAAATTTTACTTACGTAATGGTTGTAGTAAATATACAGCTCATCATAAGCACCATCTGCAAACATCGCAATTGCTCGAGAAGCAAGCTCTTTAATATCAGTAAATGATGGGTGGTCAGATAGTCCAACTACTTCATCAATGATGTTAAAGCCGCGACGTTTTAAATAATCACGTCCTAGTCGGCCAAGCACAATAATTGAATATTGGTTTGAATCCATATTATGACGTTCACGAATTACGTTACTTACTGTACGTAATACGTTACTGTTATAACCACCTGCTAGTCCGCGATCAGATGTAATAACGATGTACCCTGTACGCTTTACAGGACGCGCATTTAGCATCGGATGATTAATTCCTTTACTTCCTTGCGCAATGCTCGCTACTACTTCTTGAATCTTTTCCATATACGGAACGAAAGATTTAGCATTTTGCTCTGCACGGTTTAACTTAGATGCAGATACCATCTCCATCGCTTTCGTAATTTGACTCGTTTTCTTTGTCGAGTTAATCTTCGCTTTTATATCGCGTAAAGATGCCACAGGTTTTCACCACCTTTTTTCCGGAAGTTGGCACGATTAGTAAGAATTCTCTTCCTAATCTACGTTGCAAGACATTCTTGCTCATGATTGAAGGAAAAGAATAGGTGCACCTACTCTTTTCCTTTACATAACCGTCAGCAATCTCAAAACTTGAGATGCCTTTTATATATATTATCTAGCTCCAGCGGCTTGAATGTTCGGTGGCTTCACTTCTTCCTACGAGGCAAAGACCGCCTCTTCGTCAGAAGCTCCATCCCCCTCACATTCAGAACGAGCCGCTTCCGCTTTTATTATTCAGAAGCTACGAATACTTTTTTAAATCCATTAATAGCTGCTGCAAATTTGTCGTCATCCGCAAGTTTCTTAGTTGTGCGGATTTCTTCTAATAAGTCAGTCGCATTAGAATCTAACCAAGCATGGAATTCTTCTTCGAAACGAGTGATATCTACTACTGGGATATCATCTAGGAATCCACGTGTTAAAGCGTAAAGAATGATAACTTGTTTCTCTACACGTAATGGTTTGTGTAATCCTTGTTTTAATACCTCAACAGTACGAGCACCACGGTTTAGTTTCGCTTGAGTTGCTTTATCAAGGTCAGAACCGAACTGAGCGAACGCTTCTAACTCACGGTAAGATGCAAGGTCAAGACGAAGTGTACCTGATACTTTACTCATTGCTTTAATCTGAGCAGATCCACCTACACGAGATACAGAAGTACCCGCATCGATTGCTGGACGTACGCCAGAGAAGAATAGGTCAGATTGTAAGAAGATTTGTCCATCCGTAATAGAAATTACGTTTGTTGGGATGTAAGCTGATACGTCCCCTGCTTGTGTTTCGATGAAAGGTAGTGCAGTTAAAGAACCGCCGCCTTTTGCATCACTTAATTTTGCTGCACGCTCTAATAAGCGAGAATGTAAGTAGAACACATCCCCTGGATATGCTTCACGACCTGGAGGACGACGTAATAGTAATGAAAGCTCACGGTAAGCCGCTGCTTGTTTTGATAAGTCATCATATACTACTAATACGTGTTTACCATTGTACATGAACTCTTCACCCATTGTTACACCAGCATAAGCAGCTAAGTATAATAATGGAGCTGGTTGAGAAGCTGATGCAGTTACAACGATTGTGTAATCTAATGCACCGTGCTTACGTAGTGTTTCTACTACGTTACGTACAGTTGATTCTTTTTGTCCGATAGCTACATAGATACAAATCATATCTTCATCTTTTTGGTTAATGATTGTATCAAGTGCAACTGCTGTTTTACCTGTTTGACGGTCACCAATGATTAACTCACGTTGACCACGGCCAATTGGTACAAGAGCATCGATCGCTTTAATACCTGTTTGAAGTGGCTCATGAACAGATTTACGATCCATTACACCTGGTGCTGGACTTTCGATTGGACGAGTGTTTGTTGTATTGATTGGGCCTAAACCATCAACTGGTTGACCTAATGGGTTTACAACACGACCGATTAGTTCTTTTCCTACTGGTACTTGCATGATGCGACCAGTACGACGAACTTCGTCACCTTCACGAATTTCTGTGTAAGGTCCTAAAATAATGATACCTACGTTGTTTTCCTCTAAGTTTTGTGCTAGTCCCATAACGCCGTTAGAGAACTCTACAAGTTCACCAGCCATAACGTTATCAAGACCATGAGCACGCGCAATACCGTCACCAACTTGGATAACTGTACCAACATCACTAACTTCGATTTCAGACTGATAGTTCTCGATTTGTTGCTTTATCAGTGCGCTAATTTCTTCAGCTCTGATGCTCATGTGCTTCACCCCTATCTATTCTTCATTAATTCACGCTGAATACGTGCTAATTTTCCTTGCAAGCTTCCGTCGTAAATGCGATTTCCAATACGTACTTTAATGCCGCCTAGTAAATCTTCATCTACAACATTTTTTACGCGAATTGCATCTTTTCCCGTTCTCTTTGCAAATGCTTCTGCAATGTTAAGCTTCTCTTCTTCTGATAGAAGACGAGTAGAATATACAGTTGCGTCGGCTACGTTACGTTCTTCATTAGCAAGAACAACATATTCATCTGCAATTTCAGGTAAGATATCAATGCGTTTGTTATCAATTAAAATATATAACGTATTTAAAATAGATTCAGAAACAGATCCGAATACGTTCGCAAGAAACGTTTTCTTCTGCTCTTTTGAAATGTTCGGTTGCGTTAAAAAGCTATGTAGTTCTCCGTTCTTTACATAAACGTTTTGTACAAGGCGTAATTCCTCTTCAAACATTTCTAATACGTGTTTTTCTTTTGCAATTTTAAAAAGAGCGACAGCATAACGTTTTGCTACAATCCCATTGCTCATCGCGCTTCTCCTACTTCTTTAATATAATCGCGAATTAACTTAACTTGATCTTCTTCTTTTAACTCTTTTTCAATTACTTTAGAAGCAATTTGAACAGATAAAGAAGCGACTTGTTCTTGTAAAGCAGCAATCGCTTGCTCTTTTTCGCGTTGAATTTCTTGTACAGCAGATGCTTTAATTGATTCTGCTTCTTCTTTCGCAGCAGCAACAATAACATCCTTTTGATCTACAGCTTGTTTTTTCGCTCTTTCGATTAACTCTTGTGCTTCAACACGCGATTGTTTTAACATTTCACGTTGTTCTTCTACTAATTTCTTCGCTTCAGCGTTACTTCTTTCTGCAGCGTCGATTTCATTAGTAACATGCTCTTCACGTTCTTTCATAATTCCCATTAAAGGGCCCCACGCGAATTTGCGTAGCATTACTAATAGAAGTAAGAAAATGAACAATGTATAAGCAATCGTTCCAAATGGAATGGAAGCCCCTAATAATAAAGTTGGCACAAGGATTCACTCCCTTCAAAATATCTAAATTGATCATATGAAAAAAAAAGACATACGTTTCGTTCATAAAGCAATGGCGAAGAAAGTTCGGAAAAACACTCTTCGCCATCTATGTAAGGGGAGTCTCCCTTATTTGTTCATTACGATGAATGCAATAACTACACCGATGATTGGAAGTGCCTCAACTAAAGCAACCCCGATGAACATAATTGTTTGAAGTGCGCCTTTTAATTCTGGTTGACGAGCAACACCTTCGATTGTACGTGATACGATAAGACCGTTACCAATACCTGCACCTAATGCTGATAAACCAATTGCAATTGCAGCTGCGATTACACCTAAACTCATTTAATTTGTCCTCCTTTGTATTATAAAAAAATAAATTTTTTCTTACTTAAATTATATTAATGGTCATGGCTTACTTTATGAGCCATATAAACCATCGTTAACATAACGAAAATAAATGACTGGATTGATCCAACGAATACACTGAATCCCATCCATGCTAACATTGGTACAAGCGCACCTAATGCTCCAAGGAATGATGCCCCGCCTAACTTAGCAAGTAACCCTAATAAGATCTCACCTGCATAAATGTTACCGAATAAACGAAGACCTAACGTTAATGTGTTAGCAAACTCCTCAATAACCTTTAATGGGAATAAGAATTTCATAGGTTGGAAATAACCTTTTACGTATTCTTTCGTACCCTTCATCTTAATTCCATAATAATGGGTGAGGGTAACTACCATCACGGCTAATGTTAATGCAACTGCTGGATCAGACGTTGGTGATCTCCACCATGCAATATGTTCGCCAGCCTCAACTGTTGAATACATGAATGGTAAACCAAGGAAGTTCGATACGATGATAAACATGATAAGCGTAACGCCAAGCGTTAAGAAACGTCCACCTGTTTTCCAATCCATCGTACTATTGATAATCCCTTTCACGAAGTCAAACACCCATTCCATGAAGTTTTGCATCCCGGTTGGGCGAAGGGCTAAACTGCGAGTTCCGATAACAGCGATTAAGAAAACAATAACTGCTGCTACAGTAACCATCATAACTGATGACAAATCGAACGTTAAACCTAGAAATTCAACTAATTTACCGTGTTCCACTAGTAATTCACCTCTCTTCCCTGCTCTTATACTCTAAATAAAGAAAATCTATGATCATGACAAGGTATCCTGTCAACAATCCTACACCTAGGCCCCACATCGCAATTAACTCTTGATATTTGGCTGCAAATAAAATTAATAACCCAATCGTGGCGAATCTCGAATATGTACTTACCGCTGTCGCCTTAAACTTCACGTTTTCTCCATTTGTTACGCGATCCAACAGCTTGTCTGTTCTACGTGCAATGATGCGCAAACTAAGAAAACTGAAAATCGTTCCGATAATCAGTCCAAGAAATACATCCTTGTAAGAGGTGAATCCCCATCCTAGCACTAGAAGCGCAAGCAAGTAGTACATATATTTCTTTTGTCTTTGGACAAGTCCATGTACGTCTATCATCATTGCTCTCCCGAATAGTAATGTCGAATGAGTCGAATCATTGCGTATATCCCTGTTCCTAATCCGAGTAATAACCCTATAATAAGAAACAACGGAAACGTTCCAACCTTACTATCAATCCACTGCCCACCAAAGATTCCAATAAGAATAGAACCGACTAACTGAGCAAGAATACCTGACATTAAAGCATAAGCTTTTATATGGCTGCGATCGTTTTTTTGCAAGGATTCATCCCTCCAATATGTAACCCTCATTCACGATGTGTTAATAATAACTCATTTTTCTGCATAAATCCTATACAAAATAAAAAGTTTACATTTTCGTCACGGAATAGATGTATTTTTGTCACTGAAAGCCCTACCATCTATCCCCGTTGTTAGCATACAATAGGGTATTAACAGTGTCAACGAGAAATCGTAAAAAATCAAAAAATTTGAGTATTAGTCATTTCCTCCCAAAAATGAAAACGTTCCCCTTCTAAATACTGGTTATGGATATGCAATTTCTAGCAGTTTTCTCATTATAATAGAAGGAAATGTTCACAAGTTTGTCACTATTATATTTTTACGATATAACGCTTTCCTTCCATAATATAGTGCTCTTTAGACGTAAGACTTCTATATTATATGTGGTGTGTATTCAACTTATGTTGTATATACTATGTATATTTATCCCCCCTCCCCTACCTCATCAGGGTACAAAAAAACGAGAGGGGAATCCCCTCTCGTCAGTTGTCTTACTTCGTTCCGAATAAACGGTCACCAGCATCACCAAGACCTGGTACTACATATCCGTGATCATTTAATTTCTCATCTAATGCTGCTACATAAATATCAACATCAGGATGTTCTTCTTGTACTACTTTTACTCCTTCAGGAGCTGCAACGATACACATTAATTTAATTTGTTTTGCACCGCGCTTTTTCAGAGAGTTAATTGCTTCAGCTGCAGAACCACCTGTTGCTAGCATCGGATCTAGTACGATAAAGTCACGTTCTTCTACATCCGTTGGAAGTTTCACATAGTATTCTACCGGTTGTAATGTTTTAGGGTCACGGTATAAACCAACGTGTCCTACTTTTGCTGCTGGAATTAATTTCAGAATTCCATCAACCATTCCTAAACCTGCACGTAAAATCGGAATTAAACCAAGCTTTTTACCAGCGATCACTTTTGTTGTCGCTTTGCTTACAGGTGTTTCAATTTCAATGTCTTTAAGTGGAAGATCGCGAGTAATTTCGAAAGCCATTAAACTTGCTACTTCGTCCACTAATTCACGAAAATCTTTCGTACCTGTATTCTTATCGCGAATATATGTAATCTTATGTTGAATTAACGGGTGATCAAATACATACAGTTTTCCCATGTGAATCTCTCCTTTAGATGATATTCATGCGTTTGCACGCTTTTTTACACTATTTACGATTGTAAAGAAAACGCTACTAATATTCAAGGGCAAATTTGGCAAAATCATGATTTTACAATGAATCTATCTAGTATCTTTACCAATTATGGGAGCTGTATCCTTCATTATATCGCCAAAATTTATTCATCATTTGTATACATACTTAAAGAACAATATATGTCCAAAAAAAACTGCCAAAACAATTACGTCTCAGCAGTCTTCTTTAATCTATTATAGGTCTGTGTACATTGGGAATTTGCTCGTTAACGCTTCTACACGCTTACTTGCTTCTTCTAATGCAGCTTCATTTTCATGATTTTTTAATGTGTAAGCAATAAGTGACGCAATTTCATCCATTTCTTCTAAACCGAAACCACGAGATGTTACAGCTGCTGTACCGATACGTACACCGCTTGTTACAAATGGGCTTGCTGTTTCAAATGGAATTGTATTTTTGTTCACTGTAATACCAACTTCATCTAACACGTGCTCTGCTACTTTACCTGTGATTTCTAAGTTACGAACATCAATCAGGATTAAATGATTGTCTGTTCCACCAGAAACAAGTGTAAGTCCTTCTTTTTGAAGACCTTCAGCTAAGCGATTCGCATTATTAATGATATTTTGTGCATATGTTTTAAAATCATCTTGTAGTGTCTCACCAAATGCAACAGCTTTTGCAGCGATTACGTGCATAAGTGGACCACCTTGAATACCAGGGAAGATTGATTTATCAATTTGTTTTGCAAATTGCTCTTCACATAAAATCATACCACCACGTGGACCACGTAATGTTTTATGTGTTGTCGTTGTAACGAAATGCGCGTGTGGTACTGGGTTTGGATGTAAACCAGCAGCTACTAAACCAGCGATATGTGCCATATCAACCATAAAGTATGCACCCACTTCATCTGCAATCTCACGGAATCGTTTGAAATCGATAACACGAGGATATGCACTTGCACCTGCAACGATTAATTTTGGTTTATGTTCTTTCGCTTTTGCTAATACATCATCGTAATTAATACGGTGAGATTCAGCATCCACGCCATATTCTACGAAATTATATTGTACTCCACTGAAGTTAACAGGGCTTCCGTGTGTTAAGTGACCACCATGAGATAAATTCATACCAAGTACTGTATCGCCTTGCTCTAAAATCGTAAAGTATACTGCCATGTTCGCTTGTGCACCAGAATGTGGTTGAACATTTACATGCTCTGCACCAAAAATTTCTTTCGCGCGATCACGTGCGATATCTTCCACTACGTCTACGTGCTCACAGCCACCATAGTAACGTTTTCCAGGGTATCCCTCAGCATACTTATTCGTTAAAACAGAACCTTGCGCCTCCATTACTGCTTCACTTACGAAGTTTTCCGAAGCAATTAACTCAATCTTTGAACGCTGTCTTCCTAGTTCTGCCTCAATTGCAGCAAATACCTTTTCATCTTGACGTTTTAAATGATCCACCAAAATCCCCCTTTTCTGAACGAATTACATCGATTCCCAATAGTTTTTTCTCATTTATTCAGAAAAAACGAAAATTCAGGTTGTAATTCTTTCGAACCTTCATGTTTTCAACTACATTCTAACATGACTTTCTATATCATAAAAGAAAAAAAAGACCGAAAATCGGTCTTTTCTTTCTTCTATTATAAAGTCAGACTACATACCTTTTATCTTTCGATATAAAGCTATTATGCGACTTTATAATTTTTCATGTCTAACGGCAAGTTATAGTCTCTTCCTTCGCCGCATAAACAGCACGTGCTCCACCAATTAGTTTTCCACGTGTCGTTGCCATCGTTACATGCGCACTTCCAATTTCCTTCACACCTGTACGAACCGGAACAGCTACATGCTTTAAATGCATACCAATAAATGTATCACCAATATCCATTCCTGCATCTGCTTTAATAAACTCAATTACTACCGGATCTTTCAAATTGTGATACGCATATGTTGCTAATGCACCACCTGCTGATCTAACAGGCGTAACTGTTACAATTTCAAATTGATATTTCATCGCCAACTCTCTCTCAACTACTAAAGCACGGTTTAAATGCTCGCAACATTGAAACGCCAACTCAATACCTGTTTGTTCTTGAAATTGTTTTAACTCAGAAAAAATCGCCTCTGCTACTTCCATCGTTCCTGATGTCCCAATTCTTTCTCCTAGCACTTCGCTCGTGCTACACCCCACTACAAAAATTTGTCCACTTTGTAATGAAGCTTGTTCTTGGAAATCATCAAGCGAAATTTGTAACTGTTCTCTTACCTTTACGATTTCTGTCATTACGCCTCTTCCTTTCACAGGTTGGTTCACCAAATTATATTTCATACTACTTCTAGTTAGAATCTATTACTTTGTTTCGTATGTTTTAATTTTCCCTACGCGGTTTTCGTGACGACCACCTTCATAGTCAGTTGTTAACCAAATTTTTGCGATGTCACGTGCTAGACCTGCACCAATTACACGCTCGCCCATTGCTAACATGTTCGTATCATTATGCTCTCTCGTTGCTTTCGCACTGAAAGTATCATGAACTAATGCACAACGAATACCATTTACTTTGTTTGCTGCAATTGACATACCGATGCCTGTCCCACAAACTAAAATACCACGATCTACCTCGCCATTCGCTACCATTTCCGCTGCTGGAAACGCAAAATCAGGGTAATCAACAGAACCAGCTTCACATTCACAACCTAAATCAATATATTCAATATTTAACTCTTCTAATAAACTTACAAGTTCTTTACGGATATTCATACCGCCGTGATCAGATGCTACTACTACTTTCATTTTTACCCCTCCAAAGTTTCAATCAATTATCTTCATTTCTCACTCGTTACCTTAACGGAACGAAGTAATCTCCAATATCGTATTATACACGAAACATCAACCTTCTGAATGTTTTTTCAGTAAAGTTTGTACAAGTTTTTCCATCTCTTCTAACGTTTCTTTATAAATAGAAAGTGAACCGCCAAATGGATCTGAAATATCCTTACTTATCCCCTCAGTTACTCCATATAATGTATCCACTTTCTTTTCAACACTCGGATAATGCCCAAGTACAATTTGCTTATGGTTTTCCGTCATTGTTACTACAATATCTGCCCAATCAATCAAAGCTTCATTTATCTGTTGCGAAGCATGATCGATTGTAATTCCCTTTTCAGCTAAAGCTTCCTTTGCATATATCGACGCATCACTTCCAGGATAGGCGAAAACACCAGCAGATTGCACTTCAAACTTCCCTTCTCCATGATGACGAAGTAACGCCTCAGCCATCGGGCTACGGCATGTATTTCCAGTGCAAATAAATAACACTCGTTCCATCCAAACCCACCCCTTTTCTTCTTTTTCCTATCTTTCATCATAACGTACATAAGAATAGAACAAAAGAAATGTGAATATACGAAAGGCGCATTTCTCTTATATTTTTTCTAAGAAAAATGCGCCTTATCCACATATATGTGAAACCCTATTTCCAAGTGCCTAGAGTATTTTAACATACATAGCAAGCGTACTACAAAACAAAAGAAGGAATCCATTTCATATGAAACGGATTCCTCTTATACAATAATTATTTCATTGTAACTTTCATTACTTCTGTTGAACCTTTTGTAGCTGTTACGCCTACAGTTGTTTTAATAGACTCAGCTGCATCTGTGTTTGTAATAACGATTGGAGTAATTGTACTTTTCGCTTTTTCACGGATTAATTCTAAGTCGAATGAGATTAATTTATCTCCAGCTTTTACAGCTTGGCCTTCAGAAACGTGAGCTTCGAAACCTTCGCCTTCCATTTTTACAGTTTCTAATCCAACGTGGATTAAAATTTCTGTACCGTTTTTCGCTTTAATTCCTACAGCATGTTTTGTGTGGAATAATTGTACGATTTCACCATCAACTGGAGATACAACTAGACCCTCAGTAGGATCGATTGCAACACCTTCACCCATCATACGACCAGCGAATACTGGATCTGGTACTTCTTCAATATTTTTCACTGCTCCAGTTAATGGAGCTACGATTGTTTCTTCATTTGTTTTTGAACCAAAACCGAATAATTTTTTAAACATAGGATAGTCCTCCTCATAATTTACCTAAAAGTTTATAGGGCAATCCCTAGTAAAACTCGGGATACATGTAAGACTTCATACTTCGAATATTATACTGTAAAAACGCTTTCGAAATAAATTACGTCATTACTAATAGACTCTTATTGTAGCTCTTTGCAAAATTCCAGTCAATTCTGATTGTCTGAATAACAATAAGAAGTTAACTTCTACTTATATTTTCTCTTTTTTTACCCAACTTGTCTAGAGGTCTTTACTACATTTTGCTTTTTGTCGCTAATTTGTAAAATTATTTTCAAACTTTTTTCGAAATCCACTTGACTAAAGTAAGTAACTATTTTATCATTACTTACATAAGGTAAGTTAATAACTTTTAGGAGGTTTTTGAAATGATGGATATCGGTCTTCTTATTATTCGTCTTATTATAGGTATTACATTCATGGGTCATGGTGCTCAAAAACTATTTGGTTGGTTCGGCGGTTACGGTTTAAAAGGAACAGGCGGCTGGATGGAGTCAATCGGTTTACGTCCTGGTGTATTCATGGCATTTATGGCTGGCGCAACTGAATTATTAGGTGGCTTCTTATTCGCATCAGGTATTTTCACTGCAATTGGTTCATTATTTATCGTTGGAACAATGTTAATGGCAATCTTCACTGTTCACGGAAAAAATGGCTACTGGGTAACACAAAACGGATATGAATACAATTTAATGTTAATCGCTGTTGCTGTCGGAGTAGCTTTAATCGGACCTGGGGCATACGTTTTATTATAATTTTTATCTTGAATTCGAGATTATTTAGACGGAACTTACTTCAATCACAATGAAGTAAGTTCTTTTTATGTAATAAAAATATTATTTTCAGCAGGAGTTTTCCACTAACATCTTGTAAACAAACAATAAGTCGTCATATTTAGAAAGGGGATTTTACGCATGTTATCCATTAATCCAAATGAACAAACGGAAAAAGAGAATTACAAATTATTAACGGGAAGTATCATTCCACGCCCTGTCGCATTCGTTACTTCTGTAACAAAAGACGGCGTATTAAACGGAGCACCGTATAGCTATTTCAATATTGTCGCTGCTAATCCACCACTTATCTCAGTTTCTGTACAACGAAAAGCAGGAACACCGAAAGATACTTCTCGAAACGCAATCGAAAAGGGTGAGTTTGTCGTACATATTTCTGATGAATCTTACGTAGAAGCAATTAACGAAACAGCGGCTAACCTCCCGCCAAATGAAAGCGAAATTGAACTAGCAAAACTAACACCAATTGAAAGTGATGTTATCTCCGTTCCAGGTGTAAAAGAAGCAAATATTCGAATGGAGTGCGTACTAGAACGCGCAATCCCTCTTGGCGGAACAGAAGACTCACCAGCTTGCGATCTACTAATCGGACGCGTCGTTCGTTTCCACGTCGCAGAACACCTATACGAAAACGGCCGCATTCATGCAGAAGGACTAAAACCAGTAAGCCGTCTAGCAGGACACAACTACGCAAAACTAGGAGAACAATTTGAATTGGTGAGGCCTGTTTAAAAGTGGCAGTGGCTCCATTCCTTCCATCACTTAAACATAAAATCCCCTGCTAAATAGCAGGGGATTTTATCATTGTAATTCTTCCTTCTTTTCTTCTAAAGTAGGTACTTTCTCTTTTTTCGGTTTCCCAAGCTTAATTACTAAGAAATATAGGGAAAGCAATGTAATAAGAAAAACGATTATAAACGGATATGGAGAATAAAAGGCACGCGCTGCCTCCGTTTTTCCCGCAACAAACTTCAATGACTCAATATCTAAAAACTCAGCAAACATTTGTACACCGAGCATACTAAACCAAAAAACAAAAAAACTAATAATAATACCAAAAACTTGCTTCAATCTCGTCATTCATCTCATCCTTTCTATATCTATAATTTTTTAGCGCAATCAGTATAGTATAAATAAAACTATGCACAGAAAGGAGCTATCTTACCATTCGCGAATTAACTTCATCCAACCTAAAATTGAAATTTGCAAAATAATACCCCAAATAACAAGCCGTCTTAACCACCTAGGGAAAAAAGTTAAAAATCGAATATACCATTCCAATAATTTATTCATAACTCCCTCCTATTTAAAATTATATAGGAAAAAGGAGATATAATCCAAATCCAACGAGAATGATACCACCTACTATCTCGCCATATGTGCCGAGCATATCTTTTGCATGTCTACCAATTAATAAACCAATCCACGCTAATAACATACTAACAAATCCAAAAAGTAATATCGTAATAATTGTCTGCGCCCCGTAAATACCAAGACTAAGGCCTACTGAAAAACTATCTATACTAACGCCAAATGCAAATACGAATAAACTAATTCCAATAGGGGCCGTTCTAGTCCCTTCATTCTCCAAAATAGATGAATACACAATATAGAATCCTAGTCCAATTAATAAAATAGCACCTGCAAAATGTGCAATGTCTCCATACTGTTCTGATAAAAAACGACCTAATACCATCCCTATAAATGGCATGATAATATGAAATATCCCTATCGTCATACCGATATACAGAATTTGTCTTAACTTTAAGGTCATCATCCCCATACCAAGACTCACCGAGAACGCATCCATCCCTAAAGCGAATGCCATAATTATTAAAGGTATTAGCTGTTCAAACGTCATTCATGTCCCTCCTCGGACGTGCTACTTCAAAATATGCTTATCCGAGGAGAAATATTCGGTTTGCTAATCGTACCTTACGATTCAATAATAACCTGATGGCCTGCCGCTTTCGTTAAGCGATTCATAATGGCATTCCCTATTCCTTCATTCGGGAATGATTCACTAAAAATAACATCCACTTCACTTGCATCAAACGTTCTAAGTACATCATATAATTTAGTCGCAACGCTAGCTAAATCGCTTCGAACACCACAAGATAATACAACATCCGCACTATATACATGCTGATATTCTTCCGTCGTTAATACACCTACTTTAAACCCTTCTTCCTTTTTCTTATCCACAATAAGCTGAATAAATTCACGTGAACCTTCAACAATGCTAAGCGGCGCTTTCGGTGCATAATGTGTATATTTCATTCCAGGTGATTTCGGTTTTTCCTTCTCGTCCTTTAAAGCCGGATCTAAAGAAACAGTACCAATTACCGCTTCTAATTGTTCTTTCGTAATTCCACCTGGGCGTAATATCGTTGGAACCTCGCTTGTACAATCAATTACAGTCGATTCAACACCTACTCCCGTCGCACCACCATCTACAATACCTGCAATTTTCTCATTTAAATCTTCATATACGTGAGAAGCTAGTGTCGGACTTGGGCGCCCAGAGCGATTCGCACTCGGTGCTGCAACAGGTACATTTGCTTCTTCAATAAGAGCAAGCGCTACTGGATGATCAGGCATTCTTACTCCAACCGTATTAAGTCCTGCCGTCACCTTCTCTGAAATCCCTTCTTTTCTAGGTAAAATAATTGTTAACGGGCCTGGCCAAAAATGCTCCATTAACTTCTCTGCAACTGGCGGGATTTCTTTCACAATCCCATCTAACTGTGATTTTGTACCGATGTGGACAATAAGTGGATTATCACTCGGTCTTCCTTTCGCTTCAAAAATTTTCGCGATTGCTTCATCATTCATCGCGTTTGCACCTAGTCCATATACCGTTTCTGTAGGGAAGGCAATCGCCTCGTTTTCCCTTAATAATTTTGCTGCTTCTTGTAACTGTGGATAATATTTTTTTCTTTCCACAACATTATCCACAACCCACATATTTGTATGCATTTTTTCCCACGTCCTTTTCTACCCTGAAATACTTGTCTATTTTTAGTTTACTATGAGATTTATCCAAAAGACAAACAAGGTTTATCCACAAAATGTGGATAAACCTAATTAATCCGTGGATAACTTTGTGAATAGCTGACAATTTAGTATTATTGCATTTGGCTCTTTTATATTTTTACAAAAGTGTTCTAACTGTCGAATTCCCTCTGGTACGTTTTCTTTCTCTATAGTAACAAAGTCAAAAAACTGAAAGATTGTTATAGATTGTGGATGATTTGTTAGTAAGTACAATTGTCGAATATTTTTTTCGTTCATATACTGCAAAAACATTTCAAAAAAATATAAGAAAGTCTGTTTATCCACATTAGGTGTGAATAAACAAGAACGAATCAGTGCGTGTTCTTCACTTTGTTCATATCCGATGACAGCCCGTATTTCTTCCGCCTCTTCCAAAATCATAAATTGCGCGTACAACTCATTTATTTTATCATCTTTTTTATTAGCTTGTCCGAAAAAAGAATGCAATCTTTCCACATCTGTTTTCGTAGCAAAATATACTTTCTTCATAGTAAATCCCTCCTCTTTGTTATATATGAGAAGGGACCTACTAATAGTACTATTTAGAGAATAAAGATGTAAAAGCTTCTACAATAAATAACTTAACTTCTGGCTTTTCTTCTTCCTCCTCTACTTTTACATACTCATTTTGTTTTTCTTGCTTTTGTTCCACAGGTTTCTCCACTTTTTCCACAGTTTTTGTTTCTTCTTTACTTACAGGTTGTTCTTCTACTTTTGTTTCATTTTTTACTACTTTCTTTTCAGAAGCTGTTACTTTTTTTGCGACTTCCTGCTTTACAGCTTTCTTTTCTTTCACCTCATCCTCTTTTTTCTCTTCTGTATTTACTACTTCTTCATCATCTATTTGTTTTACTTGCTCCTCTTCAGGAGATTCAGCCTTCACAACATGTTCTTCTTTCCTTACAGCTGTACCACTTGAAAAATCTAAGAAACACATCGGTGGAAATAATACACACCACCAGTTTGCCCCTTCCCCTTCCCCAATTGTAATCAATACCGCCTCATATTCCCCTGCTGGATAAATAAAATTACCATATACCTTTGTAGGGAACTTTACATTCTTACTAAATTTCACTTGAAATGAATCTTTACTTCCTTCTTTTTTCAACGTATTTGCCACTGTTTTTTCGATTTCTGGAATATGACCTTGAATGACTTTACGTGCCTCTTCAAATGAAGTTAAATCTGCTACCCATCCATCAATTTGTGCTTTTACTTCATCACGCACTTTGCGCTTTAAAGCCTGATCTTTATCTGAATCACTATTTGCTAAAATCCGTAATCGAACGGCCTCTTTCGGAATAACTGAAGGCCCTTTCGCATCAGCTTTCATATATCCAAACTGCACAAGCAACTGTGCACCAATTAATAATAGAAGAAGATAAGCAATAACTTGTTTTTTCATTTCCTCCACCGTCCCTTCTACAAACAGTGTGGACAGACTTTCATCTTTCTAAACTATTAAATTCAAAATCTATATAAATTTTTCCACAAAAAAATAGAGTAAGGTGTGAACCTTACTCCATCTCTGCAAATACCATACGATCTTTTCCATTAATATCAAAAACAACCTCAACATGAGCATGTGGAAAAGCTTGTTGTAACAACCATTTTACATCCTCACCTTGCCCTACTCCAATTTCAAATGCCACAATTGCTTTCTTCTGCAACACATTCGGCAACTCTTCCATAAAACGGCGATAGAAATCTAATCCGTCTTCACCGCCAACAAGCGCTCTCTTTGGCTCATGCTCTTTCACCACAGGAGAAAGGCCACGCCAATCCTCTTCCGGTATATATGGAGGGTTTGAAACAACAACATCTAACTTTTGACCTGTTTTATAAAATGGTGACAATAAATCACCATGATAGAACGTTACTTCTGCGCCTAAAGTTTTTGCATTTTCTTTTGCAACTTCAATCGACTCTTGTGCAATATCTACCGTATACACATGAAGATTTTTATTTTCTAAAGCAAGCGTAATAGAAATCGCTCCACTACCTGTGCCAATGTCCGCCACATGTAGTTTCTCATCGCCAAAATGACGCTCGATTCTTTCTAACACTCCCACTATAAGCTCTTCTGTTTCCGGTCTTGGTATTAATACTTCTTCATTCACAAAGAACGACCGTCCATAAAACATTTCATAACCAATCATATATTGAATAGGAATACCTTCTACATGCTTGTGAATAAACTCCGTAAAACTTGTTTCTTGTTCCACAGTTATTTCTTCACGCATATTCATGAGCATTCCGGTTCTGTTCGTCTTTAATACATGACAAAGGACAAGTTCTCCCGCATTTTCATCTCGTCCATTTTCCTGTAAAAAAGAAGAAGCCCATTTCAGGGCTTCATAGACACGCATTACTCAGCTGCCTCCATCTTTTGAGCCTGATCTTCCATCACTAAGGCATTGATGAAATCATCTAACTTACCTTGTAAGATTTGATCTAGCTTTTGAATCGTTAAACCGATTCGATGGTCTGTAACGCGGTTTTGCGGGAAATTATACGTACGAATACGCTCTGAACGATCACCCGTACCAACAGCTTGTTTACGGTTTTGATCATACTCAGCTTGCGCTTCTTGTCTAAACTTATCATAAACACGTGCGCGTAATACTTTCATCGCTTTTTCTTTATTCTTGATTTGTGATTTCTCATCCTGACACGATACAACTACACCAGTCGGTAAATGCGTTAAACGTACCGCTGACATCGTTGTATTAACACTTTGTCCACCAGGACCACTAGAAGCAAACGTATCAACACGAACATCTTTTTCATGAATACTAATTTCTACTTCTTCTGCCTCTGGTAATACAGCTACAGTTGCTGTAGATGTATGAATACGTCCACCAGATTCCGTTTCAGGAACACGTTGTACACGGTGAGCACCATTCTCGAATTTCAGCTTCGCGAAAGCACCTTTACCGTTAATCATAAAGATAATCTCTTTATATCCACCTAACTCTGTATAGCTCGCTTCGATAATTTCAGTTTTCCAACCTTGTACCTCAGCATAACGGCTATACATACGATATAAATCACCAGCAAATAAAGCCGCCTCGTCACCACCAGCAGCACCACGAACCTCAACGATAACGTTTTTATCATCATTAGGGTCTTTTGGAACAAGTAAAATTTTCAGACGCTCTGACAATTCTTTATCTTGTCCTTCTAATTCAGAAACCTCTTCTTTTACCATGTCACGCATATCAGCGTCTAACTTATCTTCTAACATTGCTTTTGCATCTCTTAATTGCTCACGAACATCTTTATACTCACGGTACACCTCTACCGTTTCCTGCATATCAGATTGTTCCTTTGAATACTCACGAAGCTTATTCGTATCGCTAATAACCTCTGGATCACTTAACAATTCATTTAACTTCTCATAACGATCTTCTACAGCCTGCAAACGATCTAACACACCATTCACCTCTACATCCTAGTATCTAATACAAATAGTATATGGTACTTAATCAAAAAAACGCAAATTATATTTAAAAGCGCAAGCGGCTTGCTCAGCTCTGACTGCCTAAAGTTCTTAGCTGTACGAAGAGCCGGCCACCAATCTTCATCTATTTTCGAAAAAAACCCGCTCTACATAGCGAGTTTCATTTATCTTTGTTTTGTAGGTACTGCATGACAATGACGACAACGTGGTTCATACGATTCTGAAGCCCCAACTAAAATAATTGGATCATCAAATGCCGCTGGTTCTCCATCGATTAAACGTTGCGTACGACTTGCAGGAGATCCGCATGCAGAACACACTGCCTGCAACTTAGTTACATGTTCAGCAATCGCCATCAGCTGAGGAACTTGTCCAAATGGTAGACCACGGAAATCTTGGTCTAATCCAGCTACAATGACACGATAGCCACGATTTGCCAATACTTGCACCACTTCCACAATGTCCCCATCAAAAAATTGTACCTCATCGATTGCAATAACATCCATTTCTTCTGCTACATGGTTAAATATATCTTTTGAAGCTGAAACAGGAACTGCTTTAACCTTTAATCCATTATGTGATACAACATCTTCTTCACTATAACGATTATCAATACATGGTTTAAATACAATCGCATGTTGTTTCGCAAATTGCGTACGGCGTATACGGCGGATGAGCTCTTCTGATTTTCCAGAAAACATACTCCCGCAAATCACTTCAATCCAACCATTTTGATTCATTAAGTACATTGAGCTCTCCTTTCATCTACTTTCCTAATCCAAAGTAGGGTAAAGGTTTAATATTTTTGCAAAAAAAACAGACAAGCGAATACATACACTTGCCTGTTTTATGTTCTTTATTACTTGATACCGTATTTCTTATTGAAGCGGTCAACACGTCCGTCTGCAGTAGCAAACTTCTGACGTCCAGTGTAGAATGGGTGAGAATCAGAACTGATCTCAATTTTTAGTAATGGATAAGTGTTACCATCTTCCCACTCAACAGTTTCGCTAGAGCCTTTAGTAGACCCGCTTAAGAATTTGAAGCCTGTGTTCGTGTCCATAAATACAACTTTATTGTAATTTGGATGGATTCCTGCTTTCATTCTTTTCATCTCCTTCCGCCCTGAATCATTTTCGAAACAGAGTTTTTCATCTTCAGCTGCTTACACAACTATATTGATGAAACACATATGATGAAATTATAACAAGGCTAACTCCATTTTGCAACTACCTGTTTTTGTCTTTTTAAAAATTAAAAGCACAAGCGGCTCGTTCAGAATCGCAGGACATTGGAGCTCTCGACCTTGAAGCGCTTTTTGCTTCGAGTGAGAGAGTGAAATGACCGGAGATTCTAGCCGCTGGAGCTGGATATAATTAAAAGCACAAGCGGCTCGTTCAGAATCCGGGATACTTCAAACTCTCGACCCAAATATGATTTTTATCTCAAAAAACGAAATTTTTCCCATATATTACTCTCTCTAATATTCCCTTAAAAACATAAAAAAACTCGCTTACCACAAAATAAGCGAGTCCCAATCTTTTCCCTTTACTTAGTTGTTACATATCTTTTTGAGTCTGCAACAATGTTTTGTAAAAATTCTTCATTTGTCTTTGTTTGACGAAGTTTACGTAAGAAACCTTCGACAAAGTCTGGTGTATCACGCATTGTTTTACGAATACCCCATAACTTGTCTAAATGTTCTTTCGGAATTAATAGATCTTCTTTACGTGTACCAGAACGGCGAATATCAATTGCCGGGAAGATACGACGCTCAGCTAATGAACGATCTAAGTGAAGTTCCATATTTCCAGTTCCTTTAAATTCTTCGTAAATTACATCGTCCATACGAGATCCTGTATCAACAAGCGCTGTTGCTAAAATCGTTAAGCTACCGCCTTCTTCAATATTACGTGCAGCTCCAAAGAAACGCTTCGGTCTATGGAAGGCAGCTGGGTCGATACCACCCGATAATGTTCTACCACTTGGCGGAATAACAAGGTTGTAAGCTCGCGCTAAACGGGTAATACTATCCATTAAAATGATAACATCTTTTTTGTGCTCTACAAGACGCATTGCACGTTCTAACACAAGTTCCGCTACTTTAATATGATTTTCTGGCACTTCATCAAAAGTAGAGCTTACAACATCTCCTTTAACAGAACGTTCGATGTCTGTTACTTCCTCTGGACGCTCATCAATTAAAAGTACAATTAATTCAGCTTCCGGGTGATTTGTTGTAACACTGTGTGCGATTTCTTTTAATAGACTTGTTTTACCAGCCTTTGGAGGCGCGACAATTAAACCACGTTGTCCAAATCCAACTGGTGCGATTAAATCCATGATGCGTGTCGGTAACTTTTTCGGTTCCGTTTCCAATTTCATTTGGCGATCTGGGTATAATGGTGTTAATGCAGGGAAATGCACACGCTCTTTTGCTGACTCTGGATCATCTCCGTTTACAGCTTCAACTTGTAATAATCCAAAATAGCGTTCATTTTCTTTCGGAGGTCGTACTTTACCAGAAACCTTGTCTCCATTACGTAAATCGAAACGACGAATTTGCGAAGCTGAGATATAAATATCTTCTGAGCTTGGAGAATAGTTGATAGGACGTAGGAATCCAAATCCTTCTGATTGAATAATTTCTAATACGCCTTCCATGAAGAAGAAACCTTCTTTTTCTGCTCGAGCTTTTAGGATAGCGAAGATTAACTCTTTTTTCGTTAATTTGCTATAATACGAAATCTTAAATTCTTTCGCAAGCTCGTATAACTCTTTTAATTTCATGTTTTCTAATGCTGCAATTGACAAATTCATTCAGACACCACACTTTAACGTTATTCTCTTTTCACATGGGTAAAGGGAAAAAATACGGAAGGCAAATAATTAATAATGAAAGGCAATAAGTTCAAGTAGGGTAATATTCACTATTGTAACCCTTTTATCTAGTTTTAATCAATACGTTGAAACACAAATACAAGAAGCGAAGACAAGAAAATTTGTCTTCGCTTTTATTTAACCTAGTTCCAGTAGCTAGAATGGTCCGGAGCTACAATGCCCTGCGATTCTGAACGAGCCACTTACGCTTTTTATTTAATCCAGTTCCAGCGGCTAGAATCTCCGGTCATTTCACTCTCTCGCTCGAAGCAAAAAGCGCTTCAAGGTCGAGAGCTCCAATGCCCTGCGATTCTGAACGAGCCGCTTGCACTTTTTATTCAATCCAGCTTCAGCAGCTAGAATGGTCGGTGGCTTCACTTCTTCCTACGAGGCAAAAAGCGCCTCTACGTCAGAAGCTCCATCCCCCTCCCATTCTGAACGAGCTGCTTACGCTTTTTACTTAATAACCAAGTTTGGTTTTTTATTCAAGCTATGACGTCCGTCTACGAAGCGTACTGTGCCTGATTTTGCACGCATAACAAGGGATTGTGTTGTTCCTACGCTACCTTTAAATTGAACGCCGCGTAATAGTTCTCCGTCTGTTACGCCTGTTGCCGCAAAGATTGCATCGTCACCTTTTACTAAGTCTTCCATACGAAGAATACGATTTATATCTTCAATACCCATTTTTTTACAACGAGCTAATTCAGCTTCATTTTGAGGCAGAAGCTTTCCGTGGATTTCTCCACCTAAACATTTTAATGCAACTGCTGCTAATACACCCTCAGGTGCTCCACCAGAGCCGAATAAAATATCTACACCTGTGCGATCAAATGCGGTGTTAATTGCTCCAGCCACATCTCCATCGTTAATTAATTTAATACGAGCACCAGCTTTACGAATTTCTTCGATAATCGCTTGATGACGTGGACGGTTTAAAACTGTCGCTACAACATCTTCAATATCTTTATTTTTCGCTTTCGCAACCGCACGTAAGTTATCGATAATAGGCGCATCAATATCGACCGCCCCAACCGCTTCTGGGCCAACCGCGATTTTATCCATGTACATGTCAGGAGCATGTAACAAATTACCATGATCTGCAATTGCAATAACAGCAAGAGCATTCCATCCACCAGCTGCTACGATGTTTGTCCCTTCTAAAGGATCAACCGCAACGTCTACACGTGGTCCATATCCTGTACCTAATTTCTCTCCGATATACAGCATTGGTGCTTCGTCCATCTCGCCTTCACCAATTACAACTGTACCTTTCATCGGGATTGTATCAAATACATCACGCATAGCTGATGTTGCTGCACCGTCTGCCTCATCCTTTTTCCCGCGCCCCATCCAACGCGCTGATGATAATGCTGCAGCCTCTGTTACACGTACTAACTCCATAGATAAACTTCTTTCCACGATAATCCCTCTCCTTTAAGTCTTTATATTTCTGCCGTATTTTGTGAACCGTGTTTCTCTACAAAGTATACTTCCGCAAGTAGTGATGCTTCGCTTCCCCCTTGCGGAAGTATCACTTATGCGTTCTTCATCTCTTCAATTTCTTGACTTGTCATTTGTTCTCGCCAAATGTTTGCGCCAAGACCTTTAAGCTTGTCTACTATATTTTCATAACCTCGATCAATATGCTCAAGTCCGGTTACTTCTGTAATTCCATCCGCCATTAACCCTGCAATAACAAGGGCCGCTCCAGCTCGCAAATCACTCGCTTTCACTTTTGCACCTTGTAATAAAACAGGACCAGTTACAATTGCCGAACGACCTTCCACTTTAATTTGTGCATTCATACGACGTAATTCATCAATGTGTTTAAAGCGTGCGCCGTAAATCGTATCCGTTACAACACCCGTTCCGTGCGCCTTTGTTAAAAGCGTTGTAAATGGTTGTTGTAAATCTGTTGGGAATCCTGGATATACAAGCGTTTTTATATCAACTACTTTTAACCTTCTATTACCGTTCACTGTAATTTGGTCATCGTTCGTTTCAACTTGGACACCAGCTTCTCTTAACTTCGCTGTAACTGACTCTAAATGCTGAGGAATCACATTATCAACCGTTATTTCTCCTCCTGATGCAGCTCCTAAAATCATATACGTACCCGCTTCAATACGATCCGGAATGATCGTATGGTGACAACCGTGCAGTGAATCCACACCATCAATTCGGATTACATCTGTGCCCGCACCTTTAATGCGTGCACCCATGCTTGTTAACAATGTAGCTACATCAATAATCTCTGGTTCTTTCGCTGCGTTTTCAATAACAGTTCTACCTTTCGCTCGCACAGCTGCTAGCATAATATTAATTGTAGCTCCTACACTAACAACATCTAAATAAATACGTGCCCCGCGCAATTCATCTGCTCTTAAATAAATCGCACCCTGTTCATTCGTAACATGTGCACCTAACGCTTCAAATCCTTTAATATGCTGATCAATAGGCCTCGGTCCTAAATGACATCCACCTGGAAGCCCAATAACAGCTTTTTTAAAACGGCCAAGCATCGCACCCATTAAATAATAAGAAGCACGCAATTTTTTCACTTTTCCATTCGGTAAAGGCATTGCAACCATGTTAGAAGGATCGACTATCATCTCTTCCTCCTGTCCATAAGCTACTCTTCCTCCAATTTCCTCTAGCAAGTCTCCTAACATTTTCACGTCCGAAATATTAGGGACACCACCAATAGTTACTGGAGTATCTGCTAAAATTGTCGCTGGAATTAGTGCAACGGCGCTGTTCTTTGCACCACTCACTCGAATTGTTCCATTTAAAGCTCTTCCGCCTTCAATTAGCAATTTTTCCATATTGAGCTCCCTTCTTGTGAATGTATTTACTTTCTATATATTTATAGAAAGCTCCCCTTAAGAATCTCAATCACTCTTTCCACCCTAACACTCAATAAATAGGAAACCATTATCTTCATTTCTCCCGTAGTACGAATAGATAAAGATGAACTATTCATCGAATTTACTTTATCAATTTAGATACATTATCACATTTATTAATAGGACTATGCACATTATTTTCTATTTCAAAAACAAAATGATAAAAATCTTTAGACTTGTTCACGCTTTCATTATACAACGAAAGGAAACCGTCTAAAAGACTAGACGGTTTCCAAAACGGAATTTTATTCTTACGCTTTACCGTTAGAACCGAATTCACGCATTTTACCAGCAACAGTTGCTTTAATAGCGTCGCGGCCAGGTCCAATATATTTACGAGGATCGTAAACTTCTTGGTCTTTGCTTAATGCTTCACGAACAGCTTTTGTAAACTCAATTTGGTTCTCAGTGTTTACGTTAATTTTTGAAGTACCTAAAGAAATAGCTTTTACGATATCAGCAGTTGGGATACCAGTACCACCGTGTAATACTAAAGGTACGCCAGTGAAGTCACGAACTTGTTCCATTTCAGCGAATCCTAAGTTAGGCTCACCTTTGTAAGGACCGTGTACAGAACCTAAAGCTGGAGCTAGGCAATCGATACCTGTTGCTTCAACAAGGTGCTTACACTCTGCTGGATCAGCGTAAATTACGCCTTCAGCGATGATGTCGTCTTCTTGTCCGCCAACTGTTCCAAGCTCAGCTTCAACAGATACGTTACGAGCGTGTGCGTATTCTACTACTTTTTTAGTAGTTTCAACGTTTTCTTCGAATGGGTGGTGAGAAGCGTCGATCATTACAGATGTGAAACCTGCATCGATTGCTTCTTTACATTTTTCGAAGCTTGAACCATGGTCAAGGTGAATCGCTACAGGAACAGTGATGTTCATTTCTTCGATTAAAGCTTTAACCATAGCTACAACTGTTTTGAAACCAGTCATATGACGAGCTGCACCCTCAGATACACCTAGGATTACAGGAGACTTTTCTTCTTCCGCAGCAGCTAAGATAGCTTGAGTCCACTCTAAGTTGTTCATGTTGAATTGACCAACTGCGTATTTTCCTTCTAGTGCTGTGTTTAGCATTTCTTTCATAGAAACTAAAGGCATGGTGAATCCTCCTAAAAAACGTTTTTTGTATCCGATAAGTTCTTATCGCTGGTAGTATGACCAGAATAAGGTAAAATATGTATATTTACATACCGGACTTTTTTCTACACTCAATAGGATAACAACTTGTACTCAAAAACTCAACCGTATTCACCTGCTCATTAGTCCATGTAAACGCTTTTTTCCATATTTTTTATAAAAAATTCATTTTTTACGCCTCTACAGCAAGCTGTTCTCTCACCGCTTGACGAATCTCATCAATATCAAACGGTTTAGCAAAGTGCATTAAAGCTCCTAAATCTTTCGCTTCTTGGATCATATCAAGCTCTCCATAAGCAGTCATTAAAATTACTTTAATACTCTCATCAATTTCCTTTACATGTTTTAAAATCTCTATACCATCCATACCTGGAATTTTCATATCTAACACTACTAAATCTGGATTATCTTTTTTCACGATATCTAAAGCTTGAAATCCATTCGCTGCTTGGAATGTCTGATAACCTTCTTTTTGGAACACTTCATGTAATAACACACGAATGCCATATTGATCATCAACGATTAAAATTTTACCTTCCATAACTCCCAACCTTTCTGTATAAATACAAGATTTAAAGCTTCTTATATCTTAACGATTAATTTTCGCTATTCTTTGGCAAATCCCTTCCTATTCTTTCTTATTTTACCGTTTCCTATTTTGTTATGCTACCCTTCGATTTCACCTTTCTAAAAAAATAAACTATAATGAAAGCCGGTAAACACGTACGAAAGGGAGTAACATTATGTTAAAAATTTTTTCAACTCAATTAAGTGGTTATTTCTCCAGAGTTTCTCAAAAAGAAGAAATGAATATAGAAGATAGCGCCCGTCTACTTGCTCAAGCATTAGTTGGCGACGGTTTCATTTATTTACATGGTACGAATGAAATGGAGGGCGTTGTTGCTGAAGCATTATTCGGTGCTGAGCCAATGAAGCAAGCAAAACGATTATTTGAAAATGGTAAAGAAGTAGAAGTAACTTCTGCAGACCGCGTACTTCTTATTAGCCGTTTTTCAACAGATGAAGAAGTTGTAGCAATGGCAAAAAAACTTCAAGCTGATGGACACTCTATTGTCGGCATCTCTGCTATTCAAGAAGGTACTGAATCACTAGAACAATATACAGATGTACATATTGATACTAAGCTGTTAAAAGGCCTTATTCCAGACGATGAAGGCAATCGCTACGGATTCCCAAGTTTAATGATAGCTTTATTTGCATATCATGGAATCAAATTTACAATCGATGAAATGTTAAATGAATATTAAAAAAAGCGCCCTATTTCAGGCGCTTTTTTTTATTACTTGCTCTCTTTATTCGTAATAGAAGCACTTACGAAGTCATGGAACAATGGTTGTGGACGGTTTGGACGAGATACAAGTTCTGGATGGAACTGTGCTGCCACGAACCAAGGGTGGTCTTTTAATTCAATGATTTCAACTAGACGACCGTCTGGGCTTGTACCAGAGAATACAAATCCTGCTTTTTCCATATCCGGACGGAATTGATTGTTGAACTCATAACGATGACGATGACGCTCATATACAACCGGCTCATTGTAAGCATTGTAAGCATTTGTTTCTTCAGCAAGCTTACATGGGTATAGGCCAAGACGAAGTGTACCACCTAAGTCTTCTACATCTTTTTGTTCTGGTAATAAGTCAATGATTGCATAAGGTGTGTCAGGATTAATTTCAGAAGAGTTAGCTCCTTCTAATCCTAATACGTTACGTGCAAATTCGATTGATGCAAGTTGCATACCTAAGCAAATTCCTAAGAATGGTACTTTGTTTTCACGAGCATATTGAATTGCAACGATTTTACCTTCTACACCACGATCGCCGAATCCACCAGGTACAAGGATACCATCTGTGTCACCAACTAATTCTTGTACGTTCTCTAGTGTTACGTGCTCAGCGTTTACCCATTTCACTTCTACATCTGTGTCGAATGAATAACCCGCATGACGAAGTGCTTCTACAACAGAAATGTATGCATCTTGAAGCTCTACGTATTTACCAACAAGAGCAATTTTTGTTTTCTTAGAAAGGTTACGTACTTTATTAACTAGCGCAGTCCACTCTGTCATATCTGCAGCTGGATTGTCTAATTTTAAGTGATCGCAAACGATTTGGTCCATATTTTGCTCTTGAAGAGATAATGGAACCGCATATAAAGTATCTGCATCGCGTGCTTCGATAACTGCTTTTGTATCAATGTCACAGAATAATGCAAGCTTGTCTTTCATATCTTGAGAAACAGGCAATTCTGTACGAACAACGATAATATTTGGTTGAATACCTAAGCTGCGAAGCTCTTTAACGCTATGTTGCGTTGGTTTTGTTTTCATTTCACCCGCTGCTTTTAAGTACGGGATTAACGTACAGTGAATGTACATTACATTGTCACGACCGATGTCGCTCTTAATTTGACGGATTGCTTCTAAGAATGGTAGAGACTCGATGTCACCAACAGTTCCACCAATTTCTGTAATAACAACGTCCGCGTTTGTTTCGCGACCAGAACGGTATACACGCTCTTTAATTTCGTTAGTAATGTGAGGAATAACCTGAACTGTTCCTCCTAGGTATTCACCACGACGCTCTTTTTGAAGAACTGAAGAGTAAATTTTACCTGTTGTTACGTTGCTGTATTTGTTTAAGTTGATGTCGATGAAACGCTCATAGTGACCAAGGTCTAAATCAGTTTCTGCACCATCATCTGTTACGAATACCTCACCGTGTTGGTATGGGCTCATAGTCCCTGGGTCTACGTTAATGTATGGATCAAACTTTTGAATCGTTACGTTTAAACCACGATTTTTTAAAAGTCTTCCAAGAGATGCTGCTGTAATACCTTTTCCTAAAGACGATACTACACCGCCTGTTACAAAAATATACTTAGTCATGAAAAAGCTCCCTCCTATTTTGCTGTTATATAATCACCGTTGCAAAGCGCAACGTATGTAGATAACACTGTATCCATCTTATTGTTAGACTCTTTTTATTTTCTAAACAAAAAACAAAAAAGAAAATTGCTCCCCTCATCACATAAAGTAATAAGTAGGGAGCAATTTTCTTTTATATTTACACTTTAAAAGTATTATCGTCCTTTTTTAAAGAGCCCAAAAATGATTCTACATGGACGATAATGAAAAGTCAAGAACTACAGTTCTTCCTCTTCTTCTTCTTCAGCTTCAGCTTCATCGTACTCAAGTTCTTCTTCGGCGAAGTCATCGTCATCATCTTCATCTAAATCATCAAGATCATCGTCGTCTCCGTCTTCTTCTTCAAGAACCTTGTCCAAATCTTCTACCTCTTCTTCATTTGCGTCTGCATCGTCGAAGTCTTCATCTTCTTCAATGTAGTCGTCAAAACCGTCCTCTTCAACTTTACGTTTCTTCTTCGGTTTTGGCTGAGGTAAGATTTCTTCATCAATTTGCTCATATGGGTACCAGCTACGTAGTCCCCAACGATTTTCTCCTAAATTAATGAAACGTCCATCGATGTTTAAATCTGTATAAAATTGTGCGAGTTTCGCATTAACTTGCTCTTGAGATAGTCCCAGCACTTGAGCGATTTCTCGAACCAACTCGTTGAATGTCGTTGCTTGTCTTTTATCCCCTAAAACGCTATGTACAACTTCAATCATTGAACATTCTTTTAGCTCTTCTGGTGAATATTGCTTAAAATTCACTTATGCGGCACTTCCTTTCTTCAAATATAACCTTATATATAACGGTCTGCTTAAAAAAATCCATACTATTCATTATAAACAAAAGTCGCACAAATATGCTACAAAAAAAACGGGAAACTTTAATATGATAATAAAATTATAATTTGTCTATTCCTTATTTCGGAAACATATGCGCTCCTTGCAGTACATACCTAATTTGCATTTCTGTATATTCTTCAAGCGTATACAGTTTTTGCAGGGCCCAACGTCTAAATCCCCACATTTGTCCTTGTATGAAAATGTTATGTGCAAGAAGCTGTATCTCTTTTTTATTTAATGTAAATGTCCCATTTTCTGTACACTGCTCTAAAATATTCTCAAACATTCCGACCATTTGAAACTCTTTTTCTAATACATATGGGAGTGATTCTTTCGGTAAAAAACGTACCTCTTGATACATAATTAATACTTCTTCTTGCAATTCATCCATCACTTTAAAATAATTCTTTATCGCTATCTTTAAACTTTCTATACTTCCCTTCTCTGTACACACTACTTCCTCTAATCTTTCTTTTACATGTTCATAAATACTATCACAAACTAAATATAAAACATCATCTTTTGTACGAATATACTCATAAAGTGTTCCAATACTAAACCCAGCCGCCTTCGCAATCTCTCTCGTTGTTGTACGTGGGAACCCTTTTTGCTTAAACAATTGCACCGCACCTTTAATCATTTGTTCACGTCTTAACGCAACTAATTTTTCATCTTTCACGGACGCATGTACATTATGTTTAACCATCCCCTTCACCTCTCTCTATTATTTTTTGGAAGGAAAAAGCGTAGGAAAATACCTACGCCTTTGCTCCTACTTCGTTAACATACGAGAAATTACAAGCCTTTGAATCTCTTGTGTTCCCTCATATATTTGTGTAATCTTTGCATCGCGCATATAACGCTCTACTGGATAATCTTTCGTATAACCGTAACCACCAAATACTTGTACCGCTTCAGTCGTCACCTTCATCGCTGTATCGCCTGCAAATACTTTTGACATCGCTGACTCTTTCCCATACGGAAGCCCTTCCGATTCAAGCCAAGCCGCTTGGTATGTTAGAAGACGTGCCGCCTCCACATCCGTTGCCATATCTGCAAGTTTAAAGCCAATTCCTTGCTGCGCCGCAATTGGTTTCCCAAACTGATGACGCTCTCTTGCATACTCTACAGAAGCATCTAAAGCCCCTTGCGCAATACCGACTGCTTGCGCGGCAATACCATTACGGCCGCCATCTAATGTTTGCATCGCAACTTTAAATCCTTGCCCCTCTTCCCCTAGTAGGTTCTCTACAGGAATACGGCAATCTTCGAACATAATTTCAGTTGTTGGTGAAGAGCGAATCCCTAACTTGCTTTCCTTCTTCCCAACTGAAAATCCTGGTGTATCACTTTCCACAATAAACGCGCTCGTACCACGCTGCTTCGATTCGGGATCAGTTAACGCAAAAACAACATAAATATCAGCAATACCGCCATTTGTAATAAAGATTTTCGATCCATTTAAAATGTAATGGTCTCCATCTCGTTTCGCAGTTGTCCTCATTCCGCCAGCATCTGAACCAGAACTTGGTTCCGTTAAACCGTATGCGCCAATTTTCGCTCCTTCTGCCATCGGTCGTAAAAACTTTTGCTTTTGTTCTTCCGTTCCAAATTTAAAAATTGGCCAACCAGCAAGTGAAGTGTGTGCAGACAGCGTTACACCTGTTGAAGCACAAACACGAGATAATTCTTCGATAGCAATTACATACGCTAAGTAATCGCTTCCAATTCCGCCGTATTCTTCAGGCCACGGAATGCCGGTTAAACCAAGCTCTGCCATTTGATCAAATAGTGCACGATCAAATCTCTCTTCTTCATCACGCTCAGCTGCCGTCGGTGCTACTTCGTTCTTAGCAAAATCCCGAACCATTTTTCTTATCATTTCATGTTCTTCTGATAGTTTAAAATGCATTCCCGTCTCCCCCTTGTCCTTTTATAAAGCTCGACTAATAACAAGTTTCTGTATCTCACTCGTTCCTTCATATATTTGCGTGATTTTAGCATCACGGAAAAATCGTTCTACTGGATAGTCTTTCGTATAACCATAACCGCCAAATACTTGCACCGCTTCAATCGCAACTTCAACAGCCGTCTTAGAAGCGAATAATTTCGCAATAGAAGCTTCTTTACCGCATGGTAATCCTTGCGCTCTTAGCGATGCCGCTCTGTATACAAGTAATCGCGCTGCTTCTACACTAGTCGCCATATCTGCAAGTTTGAATCCGATTCCTTGCTGCGCCGCAATTGGCTTGCCGAATTGCTCACGCTCTTTCGCATAATCAATCGCACATGCAAGCGCCGCTTCCGCGATTCCTAATGCCTGCGCTCCGATTCCAATTCGTCCAACATCTAAATTCGCCATTGCCACCTTAAATCCTTGTCCTTCTTCACCAAGTAAATTCTCGGCCGGCACTTTCATATCTTCAAACGTAAGTTGTACCGTGCGAGAACCAAGAAGTCCCATTTTATGCTCATCTTTGCCGATAACTAAGCCTGGTGTATCTTTCTCTACTATAAATGCAGAAATCCCACTTTTTCCTGCCTCTGGATTTGTAGAAGCGAATACAATGTATGTACTTGCTTCACCGCCATTTGTAATAAATACTTTCGATCCATTAATAATGTAGTGATCGCCTTTCTTTACAGCTCTTGATTTCAAACTCCCTGCATCTGATCCTGCATTTGGTTCTGTTAATGCAAATGCACCTAAATATTCACCAGTCGCAAGTTTAGAAACATATTTCTGCTTCTGTTCTTCTGTTCCAAAATATAAAATCGGGTTCATTCCAACTGACGTATGTACAGCTAAAATTACACCAACCGTTGCACTTACCTTTGAAATTTCCTCAATTGCTAAAATGTAAGAAATAAAATCCATTTCTGCCCCGCCATATTTTGCAGGCGCTGGAATACCCATTAGTCCAAGCTCACCCATCTTCTGCAAAATCTCTTTTGGGAACACCCCTTGTTCCATACTAGGAACAAAGGGAGCTATTTCCTTCTGCGCAAAATCTCGAACCATTTTCCTCATCATTTGTTGCTCTTCAGTAAAATGAAAATTCATGTACTCCGCCTCCGTTTGCTATATATCTTTTTAATAATTTGGTAAGACCACTATTTTAATAAAAGGAGGACTTTATTCGTAAACGTAGAAACCACGGCCTGTTTTACGTCCTAACCATCCTGCGTTCACATACTTGCGTAATAATGGACATGGGCGATATTTACTATCTCCTAATCCTTCATGCAACACTTCCATAATGTATAAACATGTATCTAAACCGATAAAATCAGCTAATGTAAGTGGTCCCATCGGATGATTCATACCTAGTTTCATTACTTCATCAATCGCTTCTTTCGTCGCTACACCTTCATATAACGTATAAATCGCTTCGTTAATCATCGGTAATAAAATACGGTTCGATACAAATCCTGGGAAATCATTTACTTCAACTGGCACTTTCCCGATTTTTTTCGTAATATCTTCAATTGTTTCGTACACCTCATCATCTGTAGCCAAACCACGAATAATTTCAACAAGCTTCATAACCGGAACGGGATTCATAAAGTGCATACCGATTACTTTCTCCGGACGTTTCGTTACCGCTGCAATTTCTGTAATTGGTAGAGATGACGTATTCGTCCCTAAAATTGCGTGATCTGGAGCAATTTCATCTAAATTCGCAAAGATTTTCTTTTTTATATCCATTTTCTCAACAGCCGCTTCAATAACAAGATCCGCTTCCTTCACACAATCTAAATCAAGCGTTACTGTAAGGCGATTTAACGTCGCTTCCTTCTCTTCTTCCTTCATGCGTCCTTTTTCTACTTGGCGCGCTAAGTTTTTCGTAATAATAGCCAATCCTCTGTCTAATTGCTCTTGTTTTAAATCTTGTACCTTCACATCATATCCTGCCATTGCACATACTTGTGCGATTCCCGAACCCATTTGTCCTGCACCAATTACAACTATTTTTTGTACACCCATTCTTTCTTCCCCCTCAATATAAATTGTTAATAAATCAAAAATCACCTACACGTAAATTAACGAACTTCAATCATAATTGCGTCACCTTGACCGCCACCGCTACAAATAGAAGCAATTCCAATTCCGCCGCCGCGCTGCTTCAGTGCGTGGATAAGTGTAACGATAATACGCGCTCCACTTGCTCCAATTGGATGTCCCATTGCCACTGCGCCGCCATTTACATTCAATTTGTCTGGGTCAATTCCTGCAATCTCTGTACTTGCAATTGCTACCGCTGCAAATGCTTCATTAATCTCGAATAAATCGATATCTTCAATTGTCTTGCCTGTTTTTTTCAACAATTCGTTAATTGCATAACCTGGCGTTCTTGGGAAATCTTTAGACTCCACTGCAATTGCTGTATGTGCCAAAATTGTCGCTAATGGCTTTCTTCCTTCTTGCTTCGCTCTGTCTTCGCTCATTAATACGAGCGCAGCACCGCCATCATTTAGTCCAGGAGCATTACCCGCTGTCACTGCCGACGTCTTATCAAATACAGGTTTTAATTTCGCTAATTTTTCAATCGTTGTATCCGCGCGTGGCGCCTCATCTTTTGCAACGACGATAGGATCGCCTTTTCTTTGCGGAATCGTTACTGGCACGATTTCCTCTTCAAAACGTCCTTCTTTATGCGCTGAAACCGCACGCTGATGGCTACGATATGCCCATTCATCTTGCGCTTCGCGAGAGATTCCATCTTCCTTCGCAACTTCTCCACCATAAACACCCATGTGTATACCTGAAAATGCGCATGTCAAGCCGTCAGCAACGTTTAAATCGATGATTTCGTTGTTACCCATTCTGTATCCCCATCTTGCGCCTCGTAAAATGTAAGGACTGTTACTCATTGACTCCATACCGCCAGCTACAATTAGTGATTGATCGCCAGTACGAATAATTTGATCCGCTAACGTAACCGCACGAAGCCCTGATGCACAAACTTTATTCACTGTTTCCGTCTGTACTTCCCAAGGGATTCCAGCAGCCCTCGCAGCTTGGCGCGATGGAATTTGCCCCTGTCCCCCTTGAATAACTGTTCCAAATATAACTTCCTCAACATCACTAGCAGAAACATTTGCTCTCTCAAGTGCTGCTTTAATTGCAATTCCCCCAAGTTCTGTCGCCTTCACGTCTTTTAAAGATCCTCCAAATTTCCCAACCGGTGTTCTTGCAGCACTTAAAATAACTGTTTTACTCATATCTATTTCCCCCATCTCTTTTTTTTAGGACCGAGCGCTCGCTCGGTGTTCTTACGTTGAGAAGAGGTGCAATGATTGCACCTCTCTCTAAAGTTGTATTCATTCCTACAAATTACATCGCTTCTTTCTTCTGTCCGATAACAGAGCGTTCTAAAATCTCTGTTACATCAAGAGTTTGAACCTTCTCTTCTACTTCTTTCGCTTTCGTCCCATCGCTAATCATCGTTAAGCAATATGGACAACCTGTACCGATAATGGATGGTTGCACAGCTAGTGCTTGTTCTGTACGAGCAACGTTAATACGTGAACCTGCTGTCTCTTCCATCCACATTAAGCCACCACCTGCGCCACAGCACATTCCAGTTTCACGGTTACGTGCCATTTCTACAAGATTCACACCAGGAATTGCTTTCAAAATATCGCGTGGCGCTTCGTATACTTCGTTGTATCTTCCTAAGTAACAGGAATCATGGTACGTAACTGTTTCCTCAATAGCGTGAACAGGTTTTAAGCGTCCTTCTTTCACCCACTGAGCTAACAATTCTGTATGATGATAGACTTCTGCTTGCAAGCCAAAGTCTGGATACTCATTTTTAAATGTGTTATAAGCGTGAGGATCAATCGTAACGATTTTCTTCACTCCTGCTTTTTCAAATTCCTCGATATTCTTTGTCGCCATCTCTTGGAAGACAAATTCATTTCCAAGACGTCGCGGTGTATCTCCAGAATTCTTTTCTTTATTACCAAGTATCGCGAATGAAATGCCTGCTTCGTTCATTAACTTCGCAAACGATATCGCAATCTTCTGACTACGATTATCATATGATCCCATTGAACCAACCCAGAATAAATATTCGAACTCCTCGCCAGCTTTCGATTTTTCTTTTACAGTTGGAACCGTTACTTCATCATCACCTTGGCGCCAAGTTTCACGCTCTTTACGGTTCAGTCCCCACGGATTCCCTTGACGCTCGATATTTGTCATCGCACGCTGCGCTTCCGCGTCCATCTTTCCTTCTGTTAGAACGAGATAGCGGCGTAAATCAATGATTTTGTCAACATGCTCATTCATAACCGGACACTGATCTTCACAGTTACGGCACGTTGTACAAGCCCAAATCTCTTCCTCTGTAATAACATCTCCGATTAAACTCGGATCGTAAGCAAGCGTTGTAGCTGCTGATTCTTGTTGCCCTTTCCCAGCTGCCATCATCGCTAACTGATTTCCTTGTGTATTATTAAAAGCAACTACTGGAACCCACGGTGCTTTTGATGTCACTGCTGCTCCTTTATCAGTTAAATGATCGCGAAGTTTTAAAATTAAATCCATCGGCGATAACATTTTCCCTGTCCCTGTTGCCGGGCACATATTTGTACAGCGACCACACTCTACGCAAGCGTATAAATCAATAAGCTGATTTTGTCTAAAGTCTTCGATTTTACCAACACCAAATGTTTCTTGCGTTTCATCTTCAAAGTCAATCTTTTCAAGTTTCCCTGGATTTGAAAGACGTCCGAAGAAAACGTTAACTGGTCCCGCAATTAAATGCGCGTGTTTTGATTGTGGAACATACACTAAAAACGTTAACAAAATTAGTAGATGCACCCACCAAGAGAAATAGAACACAGAAATAGCTGCGGTTTCATTTATTCCCGAGAAAACGTAAGCGATTGCAGAAGCGATCGGTTCACTCCATGAAAGCTCCTCGCCGTGCCATATAATTCCCATCCCATTACCGAGTAGCACAGAAATCATTAAGCCACCAATAAAGATAAGAACAAGGCCTGATTTGAAATTACGTTTTAAACGAACTAGCTTCTCAACATAACGTCTATGAAAAGCCCAAAAGACTGCAATTAAAATAACAAGTGTGACAATTTCCTGGAAGAATGTAAATGCAGGGTATAGTGGTCCAAGTGGAAGATGTGATCCTGGTGCGAGTCCTTTCCAAACGAAGTCAATTGCTCCAAATTGGACAAGAATAAATCCGTAAAAGAACATAACGTGAATAATGCCGCTCTTCTTATCTTTCAGCAGCTTTTTCTGACCGAAAACATTGACCTTAAGGAGATCCCAACGCTCTTTAAAACGACGGTCAAATTCAATCTTTTTTCCTAACTGTATGTAGGCCATCCTCGTCCGTATAAGATACACAAACAAATATCCTGCATAAGCAATAACAGCAATGGCAGCCAGCCAATTAATGATCAGTAAGCTATTCATTTTTATGCTACCCCTCTCTTTGTAAGCCCTCTTTCTTTTTTAGAATCTTCAAAAACATATAATTTTCTGAATTTTATCCCCTGTCTTCATTATATAATGAGTGAGCATTCAGTCAACAGTTTTTTGTTATACAACAACATATTTTTTAATAAAGCTGTTTATTTCGGTGAAACTATAAAGTGAAACTTTAATCCGTAGGGGGTTGTTTCCTCTCGCCTGATTCCTTTAAGTAAGCCTAATTTTTAAGTAGGAGGCTTACCGCCCCTTAATATGGGATAAGGTGAAGCCAATCGGGATTTTCCGGGCAGCCAGTAAAATGAAGGCGAAAAGAATGCAAAGGAGGGAATTCACTTATGTTCTTCTTATCTCTCTTGTTAATATGCGTTACTCTTTGGATCACAATTGACCTTTTATATGGGAGGATTCTTCATTTAAAGCGTGTGCGCTCTCGTACTTTGCCTTTACGTCAAAGTAATTTTCACCTTTATACATACGGGCAAGATTTATATGATGCTTTATTTACTGATATACAACAAGCAAGGCACCATGTGCACGTTTTATTCTTCATTGTAAAAAACGATAAAATCAGTCGTGAATTTTTAAAGTTACTTATCGATAAGGCACAGGAAGGAATTGAAGTAAGACTTTTACTCGATCGATTGGGAAGCCATTATTTATCAAACGAGGCAATTCGTTCCCTACAAAAACACGGCGTCTCTTTTTCATTTTGTCATAAAGTGAAATTTCCTTTTCCGTTCTTTTCTGCAAATCAAAGAAACCATAGAAAAATTACAGTTATTGACGGGAAAATTGGTTATATTGGTGGGTTTAATATTGGAGAAGAATATTTAGGGCATAATCAAAAATTAGGATTATGGCGCGATTATCATTTACGCCTTACAGGAGAAGGAATACAGGATTTACAAAAGCAATTTTTACATGATTGGCTCGACGATACGAAGCAAAATTTATTAGATTCACCTCTTTATTTTCCTAAGCAACAACCAGGAATCATTCTACATCGTTTTATCCCTACTGATGGTGCCTATTTGCAAAATACATTTTTACATTTAATCGAAAGTGCGGAAAAAGAACTCTTTATCGGTACACCATATTTCATTCCTGGGAAAAAAATTATGAATTCATTATTAAAAGCGCGAAAACGTGGGGTTCAAATCACGGTTCTCGTTCCAGAAAAAGCGGATCACGCCCTTGTTCGCGAAGCAAAATTCCCATATTGCCGAAAGCTAATAAAAGCTGGGTGTAATATTTACGCATTTCAACAAGGTTTTTTTCACGCTAAAGTTATTATAGTCGATGATTATATTTGTGATATTGGAACTGCAAACTTTGATATGAGAAGTTTATATATTAACCATGAAATCAACTGCCTTTTATATGATAAACATTTTATACAAACAGTAAAAAACAAATTCCATGAAGATCTAGAAAATGCGTCATTACTTTCCTTTAAAGATGTTAGCCCCCTTTCTCTTATTGATAGAGGGAAAGAATGGGTAGGAACGATACTTGCTTTCTTTCTATAGGAAAGATAATGGATAAAGGAGATGTATTCATTATGATTATGCGTTTCGGATATGTCTCACATGCAATGGCACTCTGGGACTGTTCTCCGGCTAAAACGATGACATTTACAAGCTTTCAAAAGCTTAGTAAACAAGAACGAGAAGATAAATTATACGATGTTACACGGCAAAATCTTGAGCATACAATACGTATTCTTCATTACAATATAGCTCATGAAATTCCATTATATCGCTTATCTTCTTCCATCGTCCCACTTGCAACACATCCCGAAGTCGAGTTTGATTACATCGGGTTGTTCACACCGCTTTGGCGTAAAATTGGGACATTAATTAAAGAATACAATTTGCGAGTAAGTTTTCATCCAAATCAATTTACGCTATTTACAAGCGACAAGCCACATATTACAACTAACGCTATTACAGATATGGCCTATCATTATAAAGTATTAGATGCAATAGGAATTGCAGATTCTTCTTATATTAACATCCATGTAGGTGGTGCCTATGGAAATAAAGAACAGGCGGTTGGACGTTTCCATGAAAATATAAAAAAACTTCCTGCACATATAAAAGAGCAAATGACGCTTGAAAATGATGATAAAACATATACAACTGCTGAAACTTTATCGATTTGCCAAAAAGAAAAGATTCCATTCGTATTTGATTATCATCATCACATGGCAAACCTTTGCGAAGAACCGCTAGAAGTATTACTCCCTGCGATTTTTGAAACTTGGTCACATACAAATGTCCCTCCTAAAGTTCACATTTCCTCCCCTAAATCAAAAAAAGAATTTAGGGCTCACTCTGAATATATTGATTTAGAGTTTATTAAGCCTTTCTTACACATTGCAAAAAAAATCAACCATAATTTCGATATTATGATTGAAAGTAAACAGAAAGATTTAGCAATGCTGCAATTAATACATGAATTATCCTCTATAAGAGGGATAAAAAGAATAAATAGCTCAACATTACAATGGTAAATTGTAATGTTGAGCTATTTTTTTCAAAAAAAGTAATTTTTATAGTAAAAAACAACCTATTGTATATGCTATGATTGGAATTAGCATTTTCCACCTGCGATTCAACTTTATTGAAACGGAGCCATAATATGATTAATCAAAAAAAATATGTACACTTTGTCACGATGTATATAATTATATTTTCCCTTTGGATATTTCTTATCCCTAAGGACTTGAATATAAAAGAAATTGGAATTCTCTTCTTATTTTGTTTTGCTGCACTCTTTTCTTGCTATTGCTTATATAAAGCTATTAAGAAAATGAAGCGTAGTGATAAATTATTTTGGGTTTTATTACTCTGCACTTGCATATGCGGACTAACTATGGAAATAACTTTATTCCTTCATTCACTTTCTATATATGATCAAGTCATATTCTCATATAAGGCACTACCTTTTTTCATCATACAATATATTTTGCTCTTTTCTGGGTTTGCTATCAAATTCATAAAACATTATTCTATTAGAGGCCTTGCTCAATTTTCATTCGATAGCATCTTTATTGTTATTATGAATATTTATTTTACCTTAACTTTTATTTTGGACCTCTCAAGCTTTCGTATGTTAACAACAGATCACTGGGTTTTAATTGGATACTTTATTGCACAAGCATTAGTAATTTACGCCGTTATTAGCCTATATAGACGAGAACAATATTCTGCTAGCAGAATTTCATTAATTATCGGTTTTACTATCATACTTGTGTACGGGTATATACATCTGTTCCAACTAAACATGGGGATGAAAACTTCTTCTGAAGTCTCTTATTTAGTACATACTGCTTCAATTTTATTAATTGGTTTATCTTCCATACTATACATTTTGGACAAACCAATGCAGCATGAAACGAAAACAAAGTATTATCGATTTGATTATGTGCGCTTTATATTACCCTATTTCAGTATAATCATTACTTTTTCCTTTATTCTTATTCAACCTTGGGATGATAAGTTCATGCTAATCGGTCTAGTATTATCACTCATCTTATTATTCCTACGACAACTTTACATGTGGAAAGATAATCAAGCACTAATCGATACATACGAACAGTTGACTACACAACTAGAAGGCAAAGTAGAAGAGGGTGCATCTGCGTTATCAAAGAGTGAACAACGCTATAAATCGTTATTCGAAGATCATCCTGATGCCGTTTTCTCTTTAAATATGGATGGTATTTTCCAACAATCTAATACAGCTTGTGAAAGCTTATTTACTGCCTACTATTGTGAAGTAGAAAGCTATTCTCTTCTACACTTTATTGACTCAAAAGACCATGATCTACTAAAGAAAGCTTTACAAATAACAAAAGAAGGTAGACCACAAACTTTAGAAGTTCGCACAAAAGAAAAAGAAGGCTATTACTATTACCTTCACGTTACACTCATCCCTACTTTCATAAACAAAGAAGTTGTTGGGATGTTCGGCATAGCACGTGATATTACAACTTTATATGAAAAACAAAAACAAGTAGAACATTTAGCCTTTCATGATGCACTGACTGGATTACCAAATCGCCGAAAGTTTGAAAAAGATTTAAAAAACATTTTAAATACAGCTCAAACTAGCGTGAATGATGTTGCCGTTATGTTCCTTGATTTAGATCGATTCAAAAAAATTAACGATAGACTTGGTCACGATGTCGGAGATCTATTATTAATTGAAGTAGCAAAAAGATTACGTGGTTGCTTGCGTTCAAAAGATATCGTTGCTCGCCAAGGTGGAGATGAGTTTACAATTCTATTACCAGATATGTACTCAGAAAAAAGTGCGGCTTTTATAGCTGAACAGATTTTAACCGTTTTAAACAAACCATTCTTCATTAAAGACGAAGAACTGTCTATTACACCGAGTATCGGAATTGCCATGTATCCTGATTACGGGACCGATGTTACTGAATTAATGAAAAATGCTGATATGGCTATGTATCGCGCGAAAGCAAATGGAAAAAACAGATTTGTTTTCTTCTCAAAAGAAATAAGTATCGCCCAAAATGAAATCCAATTCTTAGAAGGTGAACTTACAAAAGCATTACAACAAAATGAATTTTTCCTTGAATATCAGCCACAAGTAAGCACAAAAACAAAACAAATTATCGGTTTTGAAGCATTAATTCGTTGGAAGCACCCAAAACTCGGCATCGTGTCTCCTGCCCAATTCATTCCTCTAGCGGAGGAAACCGGATTTATTATTGAACTTGGAAATTGGATTTTACGTACCGCTTGCTTAGAGGCAAAAAGATGGCATAATCAAGGGTTTTCTCACTTAAAAGTTGGTGTGAATTTATCTGTTGTTCAATTTAACCATGCAGATTTAATCCCTACTATTTCAAAAGTGTTAGAAGAAACCGAACTAAAATCAGAAGCACTAGATATCGAAATCACAGAAAGTATCGCAATTAATCAAAATCAATCTGTCATTTCCAAACTAGAACAGCTTCAAAATCTCGGTATTCAAATTTCAATCGATGACTTCGGAACTGGTTATAGTTCTTTAGCTTATTTAACAAAATATCCAATCAACACATTAAAAATTGCTCGAGAGTTTATTTGTGGAATTACAAATAGTCCTTTAGAGGAAGCGATTATCTCCTCCATCATTACACTATCTAAAGAACTAAACTTAGAAGTTATTGCAGAAGGTGTAGAGACGGAAGAACAATGGACGTTTTTATATGAACAAAACTGTGACCACATTCAAGGATTCCTTATTAGCAAGCCTGTTTCTAGTAAAGACGTTTGGATGTTACTACACAAAAAAACAACCGTCTAAGTAAGACGGTTGTTTTTTAATATTCAAAAGGTAGATCTCCAGCTAATTGTACCTCTTGATCATTATGAGAAATTACTTGGCTTTTCTCTAATGCTGTATCACCTAATGAAATACCCCATGCCATTGCTAACGTTAATAGGCTACCAACAAGTAGTTTCTTCATATTCCATCACCCACATTTTTTATTTTAATATATCATGAAATTTTATCCATATCCTATGCAATTATGCATATCCATTTTTTGGGTTATCTATCTACTGATTTTATCTGCGAGCGCTTCTTTATATGCATGCATTTCTAATATATCAAAAAAGAAACTTGCCTTTTTATATGCATCTTCAATCTCTGCCTCATCATACCCCAATTTTCCTAGGCATTCGCCTCTTTGATAATATAGCTGTCCAATTAATGCCATACTATTAATTCGGCATGATATTTCAATTGCTTTATTTACTTGATAAAGTGACCCTTCATATTGCTCGTCTAAGTATAATGCTTTTGCATGATTATATCTTACCTTCACGTCGAATTCTTCATTATCATGCAATGTCTCTAATTGTTTTAATATATCTTCAAATAACTCAATACTTTTCTTAAAATAATTATTTTCAGCATAAATATTTGCAATTGCATTCTCTATATAGAGATTTTGGTATACGTCTATTCCAGCTAATTGTTGGTTTAACAATTTTTTTAATTCTAAAATACAATATTCGTAATCGATTTTCTTCAATATGTAAGCTGCTACATGATATTGCCATTGAAGAAACTGCTGGAATTCAGGATGATATTCTTCCTTTTTTAGCTCATTCCATACTCTATTATAAATCTCTTTATATTTTTTTTGCTTACACAGCATAATGACTTGATCTTTAAACTGTTTTTTTCTTTCAATATCAGAATAAATAAGTACCTCATAAAAATGAATAATGGGAACTTGTAACTTCGCTGCAATGCCTTGCAATATATCCATACTTGGGTATACCGCGCCCGATTCAATTCGACTCACTTCCGATTGATGACATATGTTATCGGATAACTGCTTTTGTGTTAATCCTCTCATCACCCTAATTTTCTTAATTTCACTTCCTAGTTTTTCTGCGTGCATACTTACTCACCATCCCATTATAACAATCTAATTTTTTAAGTTGTCATACCACTACAATAATGTGAATTCGACAATTTTTGATATGAAATAATGCATAATATATATAAAATTCGGCAAATTTTTCATACAATCCATCTCACATAATATAATAGACTAGTAATTTTATAGATAAATTATAGAAAATTTGCCCGTGCTTTCGTTGCATTCGGTCTTCTTTATCCTTTATCAGCAGAAGCTATTCACACCCAAGAACTAGATAGAAATGAAGTAAAAGTTGAAATCGCTCAGCCTAGTTTAACGATTTAAAAATTAACACAACCTCAAAATGATATAAAAATATATGGCGAAAAAGTATTTAAAGGGTGAGATAAACGAGGCTAAAGCTCAACAAGAGTGAGTGACAACTGAAATGAATGTAGATTCCCAACCTACAAATAAAGAAACAAAAGAAAATCAAACCGAAGTTCACCTTGCACAAACTTACAAAAATTACAAAGTATATTGCCAAGATTTTATTGTAAAAGTAGATAAAAATGGAGTAATTACAACTGTTAGTGGTAAAATTGCCCAAAATTTAGACCAACAACCTAATCTTACTATAACAAATTTTTTGTCGAAAAATGAAGTAAAATCTAAATTACGCGATATACTTCAAATTCTGAGCGATGCGACTGCGACGAAACTCTCTATTGAAATACTTGTTTATAAGAAAAAAGAAGTTTACCACTCATAGGTAAACTTCTTTTCATATCCATCCCTTTTCTTCCGCAATTGTAATTGCCTCAATTCTATTTTTCGCATCTAGCTTCGTTAATACTTCAGAAATATAATTACGTACTGTACCAGGCGAAAGATAAAGTGCCTTCGCAATTTCATTTGCCGTCTTTCCTTCTTTCGCAAGTAACAATACTTCTTTTTCACGATCTGATAACGGATTTTGCTCCTGCCATAAGCCGAACATCAAATCTTGAGAAATCTCTCGCTTTCCTTTCATTACATTACGAATCGCTGCAGCTAAATCTTCACTTGGGCTATCTTTTAATAAATATCCGTGCACGCCAGCTTTCATTGCTCGTTCAAAATATCCAGGGCGCGCAAATGTTGTTAAAATCATTACTTTGCATGCTGATTTTTCTTTCTGTAACGTTTCCGCAACATCTAATCCGCTTTGAATTGGCATTTCAATATCCATAATGCTTACATCAGGTTGTAGCGATTCAATTAGTTTTAGCGCTTCTTCCCCGTTCGCAGCTTGCCCAATTACTTCAATATCATCTTCTAGATCAAGTAGGGCCCCCAATGCACCACGAAGCATCCGCTGATCTTCTGCAATAATAATTCGAATCATGCCCTCACCTCATCTTTTCCTGTTCTAATGACAACTGGTACTTTTACTATTAATAGTGTCCCTGGATTGATCGTACCCAGTTCAACAAACCCGTCAATAAGAGCGATGCGCTCTTTCATACCACGAATGCCATTTCCATCATGGTTTTGATCTGCTAAACCAACTCCATTATCTTCTACTGTCAAAATTAATTCACCTTGTGATTCTAGTACAGAAACTGTGCAACGCGTCGCCTTACTATGCTTTACAACATTCGTCACAGCCTCACGTAAACACATTCCTAAAATATTTTGTTCAATTGGTGATAACGAACTTGCACTCGTTTCTTGTTTTATTTCTAATTCAATAGTAGCAGCTTGTAAGATTGCTTTTATTTGCTCAAGCTCTTCTTCTACTGTAATCATACGCATATCAGAAATTAGTTCCCTTAGCTGCTTTAAAGCGGTACGAGATGTTTGTGTAATTTCCTTTGCTTCCGCGCTTGCACGCTCCGGATTTTTTACAATTAACTTCTCCACGAGCTGGCTTTTTAAAGTAATGAGTGATAACGTGTGCCCTAACGTATCATGAAGATCTCTTGCAATCCGCTGCCGCTCTTCACGTTTTACTAAGTCTTTAATTTGTTCATTCGCTTCTTTTAATTGATTTCTTAACATCTTTTTTTGATTAAAGTTGCGCATACCAAATGGCGTAATAAGCATTAAAATAAACATCGGAACAATATTCACTAAACTTGTAGTTGATATTTGATTCATATTTACAAATATAAAAATTCCAAGCATTACAGCTAACAAACTTAACAACACTCGAAACTCTTTCTTATTTGGCGCAAACCCTATCGCACTTGCTGTGAAAAAACCAAAGAATATCATGAAGGCATTATAATAAAAAGCAAATAGCAGTGTGAGTATCATTTGCATACATGCCCATAAAACGAAAGTCTTATTAACAAAATAAAGTTGACGGTATGTGATAACAAAAAGTATCAACATACCACTCCCCATTACAAGCTTCCATCCCGATGCTTGTGCTAGATGGTAAATTGGAAATAACAGATACACAAGCCACATATACGGGAAGAAACCCATCTGTTTCGGAAAAATCTCAATCCTCTTCTTCTCTATCATTTATACCGCTTCCTGTCTTTTTCTTATATATATTGATATTACAACAAATATAAGGAAATAACCTCCTAGTACCGCGATATTTTCCCAACCAACTGATTTTCCAGCTACAATATCCCATGCACCGCTTCCGAAGTGATATGTTGGTGTCCATTCACCAATCGTTCTTAATATTTTTGGGAATACTTCAATCGGCATCCATAGGCCACCAATTACAGCTAGACTCATATTTAAAATATTCGCTAAACCCGCTGCTGCATCTGCCTTTTTAATAGAACCTATTACTGTTCCTAACGCTAAAAATGGTGTTACACCTAACAACAACCATAATCCAGCGCCAATCCATTGCCCTACTGTTAACTCGACATGATTAATTAATATTCCTGCGATAAAGATAACTAAGATTGAAAAAGCATTCACTACAGTTTGAGCGATGATTTTGGCTGTTATATATGCCCCCTCTGGAAGTGGTGTAATTTTTAACAAATGTGTCCACCCTTGCCCCTTTTCCTGAGAAATCCTTACACCGAAACTAAAAAGTGCCGTCCCTACAATACTAAAAGTCGCCATTGAGATTAAATAATGCGCTTTCCAAGCATCTCCGTTTTGTGGCACTTGAATAACATTTGTGAAAATGTAGTAAAACATAACTGGCATTAGTAATGAGAAAAAGATAAACAATTTATTACGAAACGTACGTAAAATTTCTATTTTGCATTGCATCCATAAAGCTCTCATGCGATTCCCTCCTCCTGATTTGCGATAAACTGTTCAAATGCTTCATCAAGACTTCCACGTTCAACTGAAACATCTGTTACAGGTAAGTTCTTTTGATAAATTGCTTTTAAAGTTTCATCTGTATCTTCAGTTGTTAAAGTGAAGTGCCCTTCGTTTGACTGTACTTCGGTTACGTTTGGTAATTCTTTTAGTAATTTTGCAGGAATACTTTCCTTCGAATAAAACTTGATTGTTTTTCGCGAAATCGTCGCCTTCATCTCATCTGGTGTACCATCTGCGATAATCTTTCCATTCGCAAATAATAAAATACGATTCGCCAATGCATCCGCTTCTTCTAAATAGTGCGTTGTTAAAATAATTGTTTTCCCTTCACTTGCTAACTTTCGAATTGTTTCCCAAAACGTTCTTCGAGACGTAATATCCATTCCAACTGTCGGCTCATCTAAAAATAACAAATCAGGATTTCCTGCAAGTGCGAGTGCAAAGTTTAATCTTCTTTTTTGCCCACCTGATAATTTCTCACATCTTTGCTTTCGCTCCGATTCTAAATTTGATAACTGTAGCAACGTTTCTTTCGCTACCGGATTCGTATAATAACTACGGAATAACTCAATTGCCTCTTCTACTGTAATGCTATCAATGACACTTACTTCTTGTAGCATCGCACCGAGGCTATTACGAACATCTCTATGCTTGGGACTCTTTCCAAATATAGAAACAGTTCCTTCCGTCGGATCCTTTAATCCAAGCATCATCGACATCGTCGTCGTTTTCCCTGCACCATTCGGTCCAAGTAGTGCTACTATTTCTCCTTTATTCACATGAAATGAAACGTTATTTACTGCCTTTTTATATTTAAATGTTTTAGAAACACCATTTACTTCTATAATCTTTTCCATCTCTCCACCCCCGCTGTTTCTTATATTTACATTGTACGTGTTGGAAAACTTAGGAAACAGTATGATGCGTCATGACATCGATATGACAATTGTCATGTATTCCTTATGAGAGGAATCAGCCCACATACCGCAAGCGAGTAGCAGGACGAAAATAAACATGATACAATCGGGTAAGATATACATTCGAGGAAGGACAGTGGTTTTCATGATTATTCGTAATGAACAAGATTTAGAAGGCTTACGAAAAATCGGCCGCATCGTTGCACTTGCACGTGAAGAAATGAAAAAAGAAGCGAAGCCAGGTATGACAACGAAAGAGCTTGATTTGATCGGTAAAAAAGTATTAGATGAGCATGGTGCTATTTCTGCACCTGAAAAAGAATATGATTTCCCAGGTGTAACTTGTATCAGTGTAAACGAAGAAGTTGCTCACGGTATTCCAGGAGATCGCGTATTAAAAGAAGGCGACTTAGTAAATGTCGACGTATCTGCTGCACTTGATGGCTATTATGCAGATACAGGTATTTCATTCGTACTTGGAGAAGATGAAGCAAAAGAAAAGCTTTGCCAAGCAGCGGTTGATGCATTTTGGGCAGCAATGAAAAAGGTGAAAGCCGGTTCCAAACAAAACCAAATTGGTCGTGCTGTTTCAAACTTTGCACATAAAAATGGATATAATGTAATTCAAAACTTAACTGGTCACGGTATTGGTCTTAGCTTACACGAAGCACCAAACCACATTTTAAGCTACTTTGACCCAATGGATAATGCGCTTCTAAAAGACGGTCTTGTTATCGCTGTAGAACCATTCATTTCTATGAAAGCTGATCACATTATCGAACGTGGCGATGATGGTTGGACATTCGTTACACCTGATAAAAGCCTTGTTGCACAATGTGAACATACTGTTGTCGTAACACGCGGCGAACCAATAATTTTAACAGAAATCTAATACCAAAAACGGCTGTTTTGTAGATTTATTCCACATAAAACAGCCGTTTTTATTTTTGGGAAAATATGTGAACTATTGTTGAACTCTTTATCATTTAAGTATATAATCTTTAGCGGAGGTTACTTAAGCTTATCTTTACTAAAAAGATATTGTAACTAAGGAGGAAAACACCTTCTTTCTTATTGTTTAAACAGTCTCAAAAATGACCGTAGTAACGTGTTAGTCGAATATTCTGTAATCCTTATATTTTTCTAACAATGTAAGAAACTATCATCTTTCAACTTCGGTCCACTAATCGCACAACTCTCTTTAGACAAAATAAATGACTAATTTCAAAGTACATATTGTCTTCATTCTGACCAAAACCAACCCTATCTAGATTTTTATTTCCACATAACTTTAAGGCAAAAATAAGCCTTCACAAAGGGATACACTACCTTGGTTAGTATGTATCGTAAAACTTACCTTTATAACCATTCTTTTTCACTAGATATACATGAAAACTATCTCACATATAAAGGTCTGATATCATTCTTTATATCAGTATTTTTTTCGACATTTTTTGTCGAATTGTGTATATTTCCACAGAACTGTGTAAATATACATTTTGTTTTACGTTAAATAATATTACTTTGAACATAATCCTGTTTGTCTGAGAACGCGTATAGAAACGGAGGGATAACCAAAAATAAATAGCTTATAACAAATACTTTTAATATTCCATTTGTTCATGTGGAATAAGTCCCCAATGGACAAATGAATGTTCAGAGGAGGAAAAATGAAAAAACTTTTCAATGTATGTTTAATTGTATTCGTACTATTTTCGCAACTTGCTAGTTTTCCATACAATCAAGTAAGAGCGGAAACCTTAACAGGAGATTCCTTATTTGACACTGTTGAAATGAAAGATGCAACGAATCATATTATTGACGAAGCAAAAAATCCTAACAACTTAGTAAAGATAGGATCAACCATTCAAGTAGAATACGCTTGGTCAATAAAGGATCAACAAGTTGCACACGCAAATGATACAGCAGTAGTTCAAATACCACTTGCATTAAAAGTACCTAAAGATTTGCAAGGGGATTTAGTAACAGATCAAAAAAATATTGGTCAATATTTTATAACAGCTAAAGATAATAAATTAAAATTAATATTTAATGATCAAGTAGAAAATTTGAAAGACGCTAAAGGAAAAATTAAAGTTGATACCGTGTTTAACTCAACTTTAAAAACTGGGGAAAAATCAGTTCAAATCGCTTTTCCTTTAGGAACAATGGTTCAGCCTATATCAGTTCCTGTTCAGGTAGAAGACTCTAAAGAAGCTGGCACCAAACAGGATACTAATAAACCAGTGCAAGATCCAGTAGCTAAACCTGTTACTGACAATCCGGAGCAAGATCCAGCAACTAAACCTGTTACTGATAATCCGGAACAAAACCCAGCAACTAAACCTGTTACTGATAATCCGGAACAAAACCCAGCAACTAAACCTGTTACTGATAATCCAGAACAAAACCCAGCAACTAAACCTGTTACCGATAATCCGGAACAAAACCCAGCAGCTAAAATTGCTACTGACAATCCGGAACAAAACCCAGCAGCTAAAATTGCTACTGACAATCCAGAACGAAAGCTAGCAAGCGACCCTGCTGAGAATACAAATTCAGGTCCAAAGCAAATAACAACAAACATTTTAACCGGTGTAAAGCTCACGGATAAAGACGGAAAACCATTTACAGAGGATAACCGTCCAAGTACAGATTCCCCTGCCAATATTGAGTTTACATGGGAACTTTTAAAATCAATGAATGTGAAAAGTGGAGATTACTATATTTTTGATCTTCCTAAACATTTTAAGATTTACAATACAATTAACAGTCCTTTATATGATAGTGAAAACAATCAAATTGGTAATTTTACTGTTACAAAAGATGGAAAAGTCACGATGACATTCAACGATTATGTTGAAGAGCATCCAGATGTTGCTGGTAACCTACAATTAAAGACAGAATTTAATAAAGCTGAAATTAAAGGTACAACAACACAAGAAATTCCTTTCCCGATTAAAGATAAGGATGTTTCTATTACAGTTGACTTTAAGCCTAATGTACAAACAGCTACGAATAAAAAAGGGGTACCTGATAGACCAATTAATACAAATGAAATTAATTGGAAAGTAGAAATGAACAAAACGAAAGACACCCTTAAAAACGCTGTTTTTAAAGATAACATTCCACAAGGTACAAGCTTAAATAAAGATTCTATTAAAGTTTATTATTTAGAAGTTGATGTTAATGGGAATGTAACGCGTGGTGCAGAAGCTGAGCCAACAGATTACAATATTATTTCATCAGATGGCTCAAAATTGGAGATTGCTTTCAAAGATTCTATCAATAAAGCATATCAAATCGAATATGCCACAAAAATTACTGATGAAAATATTAAAAGTTTCCGAAATAACGTTACGATAACGAGTGATAATCAAAAGCAACAAAACGCAAGCTCTACTGTAACGGTTTCTCGTGGTACACACTTAAATAAAACAAGTAAATATGATCCAAAGACGCAAACAATTGAGTGGACAATTACTTACAATGGTGATCAAAGAGAGATCAAAAAAGCTGATGCGATTTTAAAAGATATTTTTGACGATACACACGAACTAGATGCAAATTCTATTGTTGTGAAAAACGCTTCATATAATGAAAAAGGAACGCTTGTAACAGGAGACGCTGTTAATAATTACACTGTAAGTAACAAGAAGAATGGATTCGATTTACAGTTTAATGATGATATTAATAGTGCTTATGTGATTACCTATAAAACCAAGCCAACTAATAAAGTTATAGAAGATGGAAAAGTAAAAAATAAAGTTACAGCTGATAATGATTCAAGTAAAGAAAATGAAGCTAGCTTCAAGCAGCAAAATATTATTAAATCTAATAATAAAGCTGAAACAAATTATAAAGACAAAACAACAACTTGGACAATTATAGTAAATAATAACAACTATCCATTAAACAACGCGATCATTACGGACACCTTTGATCATGGTGGATTACAATTAAAAGATAAGAAACTAGAAATTAAAGATGGAAATTATACCCTTCAAGCTGGGACTGACTATGTTTTAGATGCAACAGATAAAGGATTCAAAATTACTCTTATAGGTACGTATCAGTCTAATATGAAAAAGACATTAGTCGTAAAATATACGACAGACTTTGATTATACAAAGCTAGAAAGTGGTAAAACTTCATTTAAAAACACAGGTAACCTATCTTGGATAGATACGGATTCTAATCCACAATCAAATAAAGTTGAAGCTAATTTCGATCCTGATACTTTCACAAAGGCAAATGGTTATAAATACGGTTCTTATAACGCCCAAACGAAGGAAATTACTTGGATAATAGGCTTTAACTATAATAATGTTGAGATTAAAGATCCTTATGTTATAGACGTAATACAAGATAAACAAAAGTTAGTGCCTGGATCCATTGAAGTGCGCGATATGATTTTAAATGGAAATCCTGATAATGCACAACCTGGTAATGCTGTACCAACTGAGAAATATGAACTTGAAGAACCTACAGAGAAAAATAAAAACACCCTAAAGGTTCATTTCAAACAATCAATTAATTCACCTTACTATATTATCTTTAAAACAAGCCTTGATGGTGAACTTATCCAAGGCACCTACAAAAACGAGGCAGATTTAAACGATGGCTCTAAAATTGTAAACACCCTTACAGGTGACACTCAAGTAAATAAAGGTGGCAGCTTCGTTACTAAAAAAGCTGTGCAAGACGACAACTATATTAATTGGAGTATCGCAATTAACGAAAGCCAATCAACCATTGCAGATGCGGTTGTAACAGATGACCCCACCGAAAATCAGGTAATTGTGGAAGATTCATTCCACTTATATCCTACAACTGTTGATCCATATGGAAATTTAACAAAAGATACAGTAAACGAATTAAAAGAAGGAACAGACTATAAACTCAAAATAACAACAGACAATAATACCGGAAAGCAACATTTCGAAATTGTCTTCTTGAAAAAAATTGATCGAGCTTATATTTTAGAATATCGCTCACTTATTAATGCAGACGATAAAGAAAAAGTAAGTAATAAAGCAAAAATCACAGGCAATAAGTTGACAGTTAAAAACACAGAAACTACTGAAACGATTGAAGTGAGAATGTCTTCTGGTTCAGGCGGAGGATCTGCTACTAAAGGTCGTGGAAACCTTGAAATTATAAAGGTAGATAACGACAATAAGAACGTACTATTAGCTGGGGCAGAATTTACTTTATACGATCGTACAGGTAAAACTGTTATCCGTAAAATTACAACAGACAAAGACGGTATCGCTAAATTTAATAATTTAAAACGCGATAAATATTTATTAAAAGAAACAAATGCTCCTGAAGGCTATGTAATTAGCTGGGATTTAAAACAAGGGAAAATTGTTGAACTTGGTACACAAGAGACTACAACATATAAACTTGCAAATAAGAAGTTTGTCGGGAAAGTAGTTTTAACAAAATCTGATGACCTGAACAAAAACGCAACACTACAAGGCGCCGTTTTCACACTACTAGATAAAGACAAAAAAATAATTCCAGAACATGAAAAATTAACAACAAATAATAACGGACAAATTATTATAGATAAACTAAAACCAGGAACTTACTACTTACAAGAAGCGAAGGCTCCTGAGCATTATCAATTAGATAGCAAACTTATTCCGTTTACTATCTCTGAAGATCAAACAACAGTAGTAAACCAAACTGCGACAAATAGTTTAACTAAAGGATCTGCTCTTTTAACAAAAGTGGATAATTATAATAAAACTTTAGCAGGGGCAGAGTTTACTGTTCAGGATCGCAACGGAAAAAATATTCCTGGATATGAGAAATTAACAACAAATGAACATGGACAAATAGAAGCAAAAGATTTACGTCCGGGTAAATACCAGTTTGTCGAAACAAAAGCTCCTGAGCATTATGAATTAGACAAAACGCCTATTCTATTTGAAATAGAAAAAAGCCAAACTACAGCCGCTTCTATTACAGCAAAAAACTCTTTAATTAAAGGTGGCGTTACGTTAACAAAAGTGGATGATATTGATGACACTACCCTTGAAGGTGCCGTATTCAAAATTGTTAACGACAAAAATGAAGATGTCCGTACAAACTTAAAAACAGAAAAAGATGGAACTTTGACCGTTAAAGATTTAGATCCTGGTGATTATCAATTTATTGAAACAACACCACCTAAATACTATGACTTAAATAAAGAACCAATTCCGTTTACAATCGAGAAAAGTCAAACAAGCATTATCTCAATTACTGCAAAAAACAGTTTAACAACAGGTGCTGTTGAGCTATTAAAAGTCGACGAATTTGATAAAAAGACTCCTCTTGCTGGAGCTATGTTCAAAATCGTGAATGATAAGAACGAAGACGTTCGTACAGAATTAACTACCGATACAAACGGAACTGTTAAAGCTTCTGACTTACGTCCAGGCAAATACAAATTTATTGAAACGAAAGCTCCTGAACATTATGAACTGCGATCAACACCAATTGAATTTACAATTGAGAAAGGTCAAAAAACACCGATTGTTATTACAGCTGAAAATGGTCTACTACCAGGCGATGTTGAACTAACAAAACTCGATGATACTGATGGCACTGTACTTACAGGCGCCGTATTCAAAATTGTTAATAACAAAAATGAAGATGTCCGTACAGAATTAGTTACGAATCAGGAAGGTAAAATTATTGCTACTGGTTTACGTCCAGGTAACTATAAATTTATCGAAATGAAAGCTCCTGAGCATTATACCTTAAATAAAACACCGATTGAATTTACAATTAAGGAGAGCCAAGCGACTGCTATTAACGTTACAGCTACTAATAGCTTAATAAAAGGCGGTATTGAATTAACAAAAGTTGATTCTGTAAATGCTAAGGAAACCCTTGAAGGTGCAGTATTTAAAATTGTTAATGACAAAGGTGAGGATGTTCGTACGGAACTTACTACTGATAAAGACGGTAAATTAGTAGTACAAGACTTACGTCCGGGTAATTATAAGCTAATCGAGACGAAGGCTCCTACTTATTACGATGTAAATGAAGAACCAATCGAATTTACGATTGAAAAGAGCCAACAAAAGCTCATCCCTATTACTTTCAAAAATAGTTTGACGAGAGGAAAGGTCAAATTAATTAAAGAAGATGACGTGGAGAGCGCGAAAGCTCTTGCCGGCGCTGTATTCACATTACAAGACGCAACTGGCAAAGAAATTATGAAAGATTTAAAAACAGATGATTATGGAGTACTAGTTATTCCTGATTTAGCACCAGGGGATTATCAATTTATTGAAACAGAAGCCCCTGAACATTATAAATTAGATCAAACACCGATGAAGTTCACGATTAAAAAAGGTAGCACGGAAGATCTTCCTATCCCTGTCACTGTAAAAAATAGTTTACTTACAGGTGGCGTCACTTTAACAAAAGTGGATGACGTTGATGGCATTACACTTGAAGGTGCAGAATTTATAATTGTTGATGCTCATGATACGAAAAAGGTCGTTCGTAAAGGGTTAACTACTGATGAACATGGTAAAGTTTCTGCTTCTGATTTACGCCCAGGTGACTATCAATTTATTGAAGTAAAAGCTCCAAAAGACTATGACTTAAGAAAAGATCCTATTCCGTTCACTATCGGAAAAAGCCAACAAGAAAACATTACCGTTACTGCTACTAACAGCTTAACGAAAGGCGGCGTCATTTTAACAAAAATTGATGACATCGATCGTACAATGCTGAAAGATGCAGTATTTAAAATTGTTGATATGAAGGGTAACGAAGTTCGCACAAACCTTGTTACAAACGACAATGGTGAAATTTCTGTTTCTAATTTACGTCCAGGAGACTATCAGTTTATTGAAACAGCTGCTCCTGAACATTATATGTTAGACGAAACACCGATTCCATTTACAATTGAAAGAAGTCAAACGGAAAAAATTACTGTTACAGGTAAAAATACGTTGAAAAAAGGTAGCGTGGAATTAACAAAAATTGACGATATTGATACTGATACGAAGCTCGCTAATGCTGTATTTAATTTATTAGATGCAGACGGAGAGATAGTTGAAGAAGGCTTAAAAACAAATGCTGAAGGAAAAATTGTTGTTGAAAATCTACGTCCTGGTACGTATAAGTTTATTGAAACAGCTGCTCCTGAACATTACGATTTAAATAAAAAACCGATCGAATTTACAATTAAGAAAAACCAAACTGAAACTCTTCATGTTACAGCTAAAAACGCTCTAACAAAAGGTGCAGTGGAACTTTCTAAAGTAGATGACATCGATGACACTACCCTTGAAGGTGCAGTATTTAACATTGTTGATATGAATGGGACTGTAATTCATAAAGACCTTGTTACAAATGGTAAAGGGAAGATCGAAATTAACGACCTACGTCCTGGTGATTACCAATTCATCGAAACAGAAGCTCCTAAGCATTACGTTTTAGATGAAACACCAATCAATTTCACTATTGAAAAAGGACAGAAGAAAACTATTTCTTTAACTGCTAAAAATAGTTTAAAACAAGGCAGTATCGAATTAATTAAAGTGGATGATTTAAACGATCAAACAAAACTCGCCGATGCCGTGTTTAATTTACTAGATCAAAACGGGAAAGTACTTAAAACGGATTTAAAAACGAACAGTGAAGGAAAAATCATTGTTGAAAACTTACGTCCTGGTACGTATCAATTTGTCGAAACAACGGCTCCTAAACATTATGATTTAGACAAAAAGCCAATTGTAGTTACAGTTGAAAAAAGCCAGAAAGATATTGCTACTGTTACTATGAAAAATAGTTTAACAAAAGGCGGCGTTGAACTTACTAAAGTGGACGACGTCGATGGTACTACTCTTGAAGGCGCAGTATTCAACATTGTTGATATGAATGGGACTGTAATCCGCAAGAATCTTACTACAAATTCACAAGGTAAAATTAGCGTTTCTAACTTACGTCCGGGTGATTATCAATTCATCGAGACGAAAGCTCCGAAACACTACGATTTAAATAAAGAACCGATTCCTTTTACTATTGAAAAAGGACAAGCTGAACCGATTTCTGTTACTGCTAAAAATAGTTTAACAAAAGGTGCGGTAGAGCTTTCTAAAGTGGATGATATCGACGGTACAGCTCTTGAAGGTGCAGTATTTAAAATTGTTGATGACAAAAACAATGATGTTCGTACTGACTTAACTACTGTTAAAGATGGAAAAATCTCTGTTCCTGATTTACGTCCAGGGGACTATCAGTTTATTGAAATAAAAGCTCCTGAACATTATAAATTAGATAGTACACCGCTTAAATTTACAATTAAGAAAAGCCAAGCAGAGAAGCTACAAGTCACTGCTACTAACAGCTTAATTGAAGGTGCTGTTGAATTAATTAAAGTGGATGATATAAATCCAGATACAAAACTTTCTGATGCAGTATTTAACATCATTGATGCGAAAGGTAAAGTTGTTCGCACGAATTTAACTACTGATAAAGACGGGAAAGTTTCTGCTTCTAATTTACGACCAGGAGATTATCAATTCGTTGAAACGAAAGCTCCTAAAGATTATGATTTAAATAAAACACCGATTCCTTTCACTATCGAGAAAAGCCAACCAGCTCACGTTTCCGTTACTGCTAAAAATGGCTTAACTAAAGGTGGCGTGGAATTAACGAAAGTTGACTCTCTAGATGCGAAAGAAACGCTGGAAGGTGCGGTATTTAAAATTACTGATATGAACGGTAACGACATTCGTACGAATTTAGTTACCAATAAAGACGGAAAAATCATCGCTAAAGACTTACAACCTGGAGACTATCAATTTATTGAAACGAAAGCTCCGAAACATTATGACTTAAATGAAGAGCCGATTAAGTTCACAATTGAAAGAAGTCAAACAAAACATGTCTTCGTTACAGCTACGAACAGCTTAACGAAAGGTAGTGTGGAGTTAATTAAAGTTGACGATGTTGAAGAAAACACAACACTTGAAGGTGCGGTATTTAAAATTGTTAATAAGGATGGACACGACGTCCGTACTGATTTAACTACTGATAAAAACGGCTGTTTAGTTGTGGATGAATTACCACCAGGAGACTATGAGTTTATCGAAACAAAAGCTCCTAATCACTATGACTTAAACGAAACACCTATTAAGTTCACAGTTAAAAAAGGACAAGAAAAAATCGCTTCCGTTACTGCTACGAATAGCTTAACGAAAGGCGCTGTTGAACTTTCTAAAGTGGATGACGTTGACGGTTCTGTCCTTAAAGATGCAGTATTTAAAATCGTCGATATGAACGGGCACAACGTTCGTTCTGATTTAACTACTGATAAAGACGGCAAAATCTCTGTTTCTGATTTACGTCCGGGAGACTATCAATTTATTGAAACAAAGGCTCCTAACCATTACGACTTAAATCAAAACCCTATCAAGTTTACTGTTGAAAAGAGTCAAACAGCTAAAGCTTCTGTTACTGCTACAAATAGCTTAACGAAAGGCGCTGTTGAACTTTCTAAAGTAGATGACGTTGATGGTTCTGTCCTTAAAGATGCAGTATTTAAAATCGTCGATATGAACGGGCACAACGTTCGTTCTGATTTAACTACTGATAAAGACGGCAAAATCTCTGTTTCTGATTTACGTCCGGGAGACTATCAATTTATTGAAACAAAGGCTCCTAACCATTACGACTTAAATCAAAATCCTATCAAGTTTACTGTTGAAAAGAGTCAAACAGCTAAAGCTTCTGTTACTGCTACAAATAGCTTAACGAAGGGCGCTGTTGAATTAACTAAAGTCGACGACGTTGACAACTCTACTCTTGAAGGGGCTATCTTTAAAATTGTTGATCATAACGGCTTTGATGTTCGCACTGATTTAACTACTGATAAAGACGGCAAAATCTCTGTTTCTGATTTACGTCCGGGAGACTATCAGTTCGTTGAAACGAAGGCTCCTATTGGATACGATTTAAGTGCTAAGCCAATTCCTTTCACAATTACGAAAGGACAATCTCAAGTTACTTCTGTTACAGCTTTAAATAGTTTAACAACAGGTTCAATGGAGTTAACTAAAATTGATATTGATCACCATGGAACACTTGCAGGTGCCCTTTTCAATATTTTAGATCACGACGGAAAAGTAGTACGAGAAGGTTTACAAACAGACGGGCATGGTAAATTAATCGTAAATGATTTGAAACCTGGTAATTATCAATTAGTGGAAACAAAGGCTCCTAAAGGCTATCAATTAGATGCATCACCAATAAACTTTACAATTGAAAAAGCTCAAGCTGCACCACTACAAGTTACAGTTTCAAATAAAAAAATCGATTCTTCATCCGGTGGAGATGATAAACCAATTACTCCTCCTAATAAAGAAGAGGAAACAAGGAAAGAAACTTCTGAAGAACTAGAAAAAGGAAATCCTGACACACATGGTAAAGGAACTTCTGAAGAACTAGAAAAAGAAAAACCTGACACACAAATAAACAAACAGCAAGATGACCGAAATAAGGGTAAAGAACTTCCAAATACAGGTCACAAAAATGATCCTACTCAAACAGTAGGCATCGTACTTCTACTAGCTGGTTTGTTAAGTATTTTAGCTACAAAACGAAAAAAATATTATTAATAGTTTTTCACACCTAATCAAGTGAACATTTGATTAGGTGTTTTTTTATGCCAAAAAAGGACGATACATAGAGTATCGTCCTTTTAACGGGGTGAGGCTGCCCAAAAGTACGGAAAACCTTTGAACAGCCTCGTATTTTCATATGGATGCCTTACATATATCACTGATAATAAGTATGAAATGCGGAAACATATTTATCATCACATGATTCAAACATGAGAAAAGAAACCCTATAGGATTCTTTTCTCTACATAATCTAAAGTTTGGGTACACTAGATTCATGCAATGTAGGAGCTTTCCAAGCAGAAAGCGAACCTTCATTTAAAATGATAGCATACATATCTCCATCAAAAATATGCAAATATGCATATAGCATTTTTTTATTTCTCGATGTCAGAATATTGAAAAATAATGAAGATGACGGTAAAATAAAGTCGTTATCCGTCTTCTTTTGTCAGTCAGAGAGAATAGAAGAATAGGAGAGGAAAAAATGAAAAAATCTTTGAAACAAAAAATAGTAAGCTCTTTGCTTGCTGTATCACTCGCTGTTAGCTTAGCTCCAATTGGACAAGCCAAAGCTGATTCCACGTCAGAAATCACACAGACTTCACCTATCACAAAACAAGTTGATGCAAGCCGCGCCATCGAACACATCCGTTTCTTATCCGAAACAATTGGTCCTCGCCCTGGTGGGACAAAATCAGAAGAATGGGCTTCTCGCTACGTTGGTATGCAGCTTAAATCAATGGGCTATGAAGTAGAATATCAACCATTTCAAGTGCCGGATCAATACGTTGGATTTATTGAATCACCATTATCCACAAAACGTAATTGGCAAGCCGGCGCTGCCCCTAACGCACTAATTTCTACAGAAGCTGTTACAGCTCCTCTTATCTTTGTTCAAGATGGAACAAAATTAGAGGATATCCCAAATGAAGTAAACGGAAAAATTGTTCTATTTGAAAGAGGAACAACAGTTGCAGACTATAATAAACAAGTTGAAAATGCTGTTAGCAAAGGAGCAAAAGGTGTCCTTTTATACAGTTTAATTGGCGGACGCGGAAATTATGGACAAACCTTCAATCCCCGCCTAACGAAAAAGCAGTCTATCCCTGTCTTTGGTCTTGCTTATGCACAAGGAAATGCATTTAAAGAGGAAATCGCTAAAAAAGGGACCACTCTTCTTTCTCTAAAAGCGAGACATGAATCTAACTTAACATCACTTAATGTCATCGCTAAAAAGAAACCAAAAAACAGCACAGGTAATGAAAAAGCTGTCGTTGTAAGTTCGCACTATGATAGTGTCATTGGAGCACCTGGAGCAAATGATAATGCTTCTGGTACAGGATTAGTATTAGAACTAGCTCGTGCTTTTCAAAATGTAGAAACTGATAAAGAAATTCGTTTTATTGCTTTTGGTTCTGAAGAGACTGGCTTACTTGGCTCCGATTATTACGTTAATAGTCTATCCCAAAAAGAACGCGATCGAATTTTAGGTGTCTTTAACGCAGACATGGTTGCAACAAATTACGATAAAGCAAAGAATTTATATGCTATGACGCCTAACGGCTCTCCAAACCTTGTAACAGACGCAGCCTTACAAGCAGGTAAACAATTAAATAATGACCTCGTACTGCAAGGGAAATTCGGCTCCAGTGATCACGTGCCATTTGCTGAAGTTGGTATTCCTGCCGCCCTATTTATTTGGATGGGTGTCGATAGTTGGAATCCATTAATCTATCATATTGAGAAGGTATACCATACACCTCAAGATAATGTGTTAGAAAACATTTCGCCTGAACGTATGAAAATGGCATTAGAAGTTATCGGGACAGGAGTTTATAATACACTTCAAAAATCTGTTGCTCAAACTGAACAGAAAGCTGCTTAATCATTTAAAAGACCACTGATTTTTATCGGTGGTCTTTTATTGAGAAAATATATATATGCATAAAAGCATATTTCCTCCTGCCCATTATCCTATACAATATTAAGTGTAACAAAAATGATTACAACTAATAAGGAGGTTTTTTCTACTATGAAAAAAATGATTTTAGCTAGTGCTTTAACTTTAGCAGGAATTACTGGCGCTACCGCTTTTATTCCTGAAACAAAAGTCGCTGCTGCCACTCAAGAACAAAGTTTTACAAAATTTTATTCTTTACAAACTGGAAGTAGTTCTGAACAAGAACCTATTTTCCTTCAAAAAGGACAGGAACTAACAATTCAACCTAACAGTAAAACTCCTAGTTACAGTGTTTATGACTCAAGTCATAACCTTATTGGGCGCTATTCTGATGGTTACGGCCGAATTTTCACTGCAAAAACAGATGGAAATATGTATGTTCAATTTCATGCACCTTTCGTTTACTATAGTCCTGTTAGCTTTTCCGTTACGTATACAATCCAATAAAATAAAGGGCCTTTCTCAAGGCCCTTTATTTTATTTCCCAATTCACTTTTACAAAACCATCTTTCACCATTACACCACTTATATTAAATACATACTTTTCATTTGCCTTTAATGTAGCTTTGAAAGTACCTTTTTTCGATTCACAGATCTCTTTTAACTCTCTTATACCTTCTCCTTGCCTTTCATACAAGCTAAAGCATAAATTCCCACGTTTTGCATCTGTCTCATAAGAAAATGTTACTTCTGTATCTTTTGCATACTCAAGTTCAATATCTTTCCCAGCAATATCCCATGATGAGAATTTTGCCTCGTAGCTGGTCTCCCCTTTCTTCTCATTTTCTAAATATATATCACCAGCTCTCCACATATCATCTAACGTTTGAACGAAAGCAAAGCCGCTCAGTAATACAAACATCGTACTTGCAAATATGACAACTAATGTTATCTTTTGTTTTTTCATAGCCTTCATCGTATGTTCTCCTTCTATTTTCTTGTTACTTCTTCGTATCATATATAACAAAACTCCAATAAAAAATGGCAATACAATCGCTATAACACTCCACCACTTACTTATTCCACGCGTTCTCGCATCTGTATATACCCATGATGCTACACATACTAAAAGTGCTATAAAAGTTAAAAGCATTGTAATCCCAGCTATCTCAAATACTACAAATGGATTAGCGAACTCTATCATGTAATTTATACTCCTTCTTTAAAAATGACTGTATGACAACATATATAGGAACGTATAGATGCATCATAATCACACTTGCTATCAACATAGGGACTTTATGATTCAAATGAGTGACAAACTGCTCCATAACAATTGTTAATAAAATAATCCAAATCGCATGAATACAAATAACCCATCTCTTCTCTAATTTTCGAGCATTTCGTACGCTCTGTTTCGTATTATTTATCAGCTCTTCGCTTGGAATCATGTCTTCAGCTAAGCTGCTCCTTATCTTCTGATCAAACTTATCTTCCGTCATAAACGAACCCCTCCAAATGTTCCCGCATTTGCTTCTTCGCATAATTAAGGCGGTATTTCACCGTACCAATCGGTATATTTAATATTTCGCTCATTTCTTTATAAGAGTATTGTTCATAATAGTAGAGTACGAGCACGGTTTTATATTTTTCATTCAATAGCTGTATAACTTCCCGTATCATTTCCGCTTCCACTTTTTGAATAAATTCTTCTGATATATTCACTTCATCTGCGAAATCGATTTCTCCACCATCCTCTTTATGAAACAAATCCAATACGCGATCTTTCCACCTTTTCTTCTTACGATAAAAGTCATAAAACGTACGAACACAAATTGTAGTAATCCATTTTTTATAATTTTCCACGCAAGAGAGCTGGTGCCTAGAGGAAAAAACTTTTATCCAAGTCTCTTGAAAAATGTCTTCTGCATCTTCTTTCGTTTTTGCTAATTTATAGCATAAGGAATATATTTGCTGCTTATATATATCAATTAATTCTTCTACCTTTTCTTCCATCTTAAACCTCCTGTCATTTATATAAGACGACGCAAATTCTCCTTTTGTTTGATAAAATTTTATTTTTTTATTATCTCCATACAAAAAGGCAATCACAACATCGTGTGATTGCCTTTTACTGAAAACGAAAAATCGGTTAGAATACTCGGTGGCTTCACGCCTTCCTATTCTGAACGAGCCGCTTCCGCTTTTCTTTATTACATTTTTTCTGGTGCAGATACTCCTACGATTGCTAATGAGTTTTGAAGTGTAGTGCGTACTGCTTTCATTAACTCATAGCGAGCTTTACTTAATTCTAAGTTATCTTGGTTTAATACTTTTTCTGCATTGTAGAAGCTGTGTAATGCTGCTGCTAATTCAAATGCATAGCTTGTAATGCGGTGTGGCAGACGTTTTTGCGCTGCATCCGCAACTACAGCTGGGAATTCACCAAGTTTTTTCAGTAACTCTACTTCTTTCTCAGAAGTAACAAGTTTGTAGTTCACATCTCCGCCTGTAGCTAGTCCTAACTCTTCACCTTGACGAAGGATACTGCATACGCGAGCATGAGCATACTGTGCATAGTATACTGGGTTTTCATTAGATTTTGATACAGCTAAGTCCATATCAAAGTCTAAATGAGAATCACCGCTACGCATTGCGAAGAAGTAACGCATTGCGTCCACACCTACTTCTTCCATAAGCTCACGAAGTGTAACTGCTTTACCTGTACGCTTACTCATCTTCATTTTTTCACCATTTTGGTACAGTTGTACCATTTGGATGATTTCTACTTCAAGTGTTTCTTTATCGTAACCAAGCGCTTGAATAGCAGCTTTCATACGAGGAATGTAACCGTGGTGGTCAGCACCCCAAATGTTGATTAACTTATCGAAACCACGCTCTAATTTATCACGATGGTAAGCGATATCTGGCGTTAAGTATGTGTAAGAACCGTCGTTTTTAATTAATACACGGTTTTTGTCGTCACCGTAAGTCATAGAACGGAACCAAGTTGCACCGCCTTCTTCAAAGATCTCGTCACGCTCTTTTAATACTGCAAGTGCAGCATCGATTTTTCCGTTTTTGTATAATGATGTTTCTGAGAACCATACATCAAACTTAACACGGAAGCTTTCTAAGTCTTTTTGAAGTTTTGCTAACTCATATTTTAAACCGTATGAACGATAGAACTCATAGCTTTCTTCAGCATCAGCTTTTGCATAACGATCGCCAAACTCTTCAGCTAAACGCTTACCGATTCCAATGATGTCCGCACCATGGTATCCGTCTTCTGGCATTTCTTTCTCTAGGCCTAAAGCTTGCATGTAACGAGCTTCAACAGAAAGAGCTAAGTTATGAATTTGGTTACCAGCGTCATTAATGTAGTACTCACGAGATACATCGTATCCTGCTTTTGCTAATACGTTACATAAAGTGTCACCTACTGCCGCACCACGTGCATGTCCTAAGTGAAGGTCACCTGTTGGGTTCGCAGATACGAACTCAATTTGTACTTTTTCACCTTTACCAGTATTCGTTTCACCGTAAGCTTCGCCAGCGTTAACGATTGTTGGGATTAAGTCTGTTAAGTAGCTATTATCCATGTAGAAGTTAATGAAACCAGGTCCTGCGATTTCAATTTTTTCAATAGAAGCTTTTGCTTTATCGAAGTTTGCAACTAATTCTTCTGCAATCATACGAGGTGCTTTTTTCGCAACGCGTGCAAGTTGCATTGCCATATTTGTAGAGAAGTCACCATTTGTTTTATCTTTTGGAGATTCTAATACAACGTTTGGAATCTGTTCTTCTGTCGCTAATTCTGCCTTTAATACAGCAGCTTGAATTTCTTCTTTAATCAATCCTTTTACTTGTTCTAAAGAATTCATTATTTTGCCTCCTTCAAATTAAGTGTAATTGTATATCTGCCAGCTTCTTGTTCACTTAGAAGCAATGCGTACGTTAAGAAGAGTTGTCCCTTTTTCTTTTCATCCGACCATTTAAAAAGAACGTTATCAGTTTTCGTTTGCAATGCAAACGTACCAAGTTCACTCGTATACGTACCAGTTGTCCATTCACCTTTCACATGCGTTTGACGCATTGAAACAGCACCTGAACGCATAATGAGAACTTGTTCATCTTGAATTTTAATAATTGTTTTCACTTCGCCCTGTTCGTTCGGCTCTCGGAATGTTACATATGTACCTTGACCTTTTACATAGTATTGACCATTTGCTTCAAAAGCAACGGTTTCCTTCCTCGCCCCTTCACGGATTTCTGTTACGAAATGAACGTGTACCGGCAAGCCTGCAAGTTGTTTCTCCACGTCTTGCACACCTTTCAAATGTTATAGATATTAAATACTACTTATAATAAATCACTTTTCCTATCATATCAAAAAAAACCTCTGTCTGTCTGCTGAAAAATCAGGAAAACTCCATTTCAAAAAATAATTCACTTTCACTTTATTTCATATGATAAAATGTTTTTTAAATCTAAATATTCTTTCATTTGAAGAGGTGAGTTATGTGCTACCAACAAAATTGAAAAAAGGTGATGAAATTAGAGTTATTTCACCATCTTGTAGTCTAAGTATTGTCTCAAATACGAACCAAGAGCTTGCTATGAAAAGATTAACCGATATGGGCTTTCAAGTTACATTCTCAACATATGCTGATGAGATAGATCGATTTGCTTCCTCTTCTATTTCTTCACGTGTTCAAGACCTCCACGAGGCATTTAGAGACCCTAATGTAAAAGCCATTTTGACAACACTTGGCGGATACAACTCTAATGGTTTATTGAAACATCTCGATTATGATTTAATTCGAGAAAACTCGAAATTTTTCTGTGGCTATTCTGATATTACCGCTTTAAATAATGCAATTTACACAAAAACAGGACTTATTACGTTTTCAGGACCCCATTTCTCTTCATTTGGAATGGAGAAAGGTCTCGAATATACGACTGATTACTTTTTACAATGCTTAACTTCTAATAAGCCTATTGAAGTCTTGCCATCTGAAACGTGGAGCGATGATTCTTGGTATATAGATCAGGAAAATCGAGAATTCATTACAAATGAAGGTTATATTTCGATTCATGAAGGCGAAGCAACTGGAGAGATTATCGGTGGTAATATGAGTACATTGAATTTACTACAAGGTACACCATATATGCCAAACTTACAGGGGAAAATATTATTTCTTGAGGAGGATAGTTTAACTGGAAAAGCTACCCTTAACACTTTTGATCGTTATTTACATTCTCTTATACAGCAACCTGACTTTGAACATGTAAAAGGCATCGTTATAGGAAAGATGCAAAAAGGTGCAGAATGTACGATAGAAGACATTCAAGAAATGATTGCTTCAAAGCCTGAACTTGCACATATCCCCATCATTGCAAACGCAAGTTTCGGGCATACAACCCCGATTTTCACTTTCCCAATTGGTGGACGTGCAAAAATCATTTCCAATAAAGAGAATTCAGCTATCACCATTTTAACGCACTAAAAAAGGAGCGAACGATTCGCTCCTTTTACGGTTTTTCTATTTTTTCCAACGCTTTTTGCGGAATTGATTCTTTTGGGATTTCAGCCCATCCTTTTCCTTGCATACCTTTTGCATAAATTTTTATAAACGCCCCCGTATGCAATTCACGGTTCATCATTCTTTTCACAACTTGTAACTTTCCGTCTTCTGTATACCCTTTAAATGTATACAAGTATTCACCGTCTTTTTTCTCACCTTTATTTATAACCGCATAATAATCTTGTATTTCTTTATTTGAAAAGAAGTTGTCTACAAAAGCATGCACACCTTCTGTTTTCGTGTTTAAATAGTACGCTGTTCCACCTAAAATAATGGCGAATACAGCTAAAACTTTAATTACCAATTTCATACATGCGCCTCCTGTTTGCACTTCTTTCTCACTAATCTTATGTCTATACCTGTATTATACGGAAAAAGGCATACTATACTCTATTGAAAAGTCTTACACTTTCCTTACATTATTGTAAGGGTTTTTCAACTTATAGCAATTTCCCAATAAAAAATTTTTCCGTTTCATGAATTTTTATATTATTATTGAATGATACAAATTTTTATTACAAAAATCAAAGGAGACAGTTTTCAAATGGCTATCTTGCAAGGTTTAGCACTATTACTTGTTGTACTTTGTCTATTTACACTTTTTAGTTACCGTGCTCCTTACGGAATGAAAGCAATGGGTGCTTTAGCTAATGCAGCAATCGCAAGTTTTCTTATTGAAGCATTTCACCGTTATATCGGTGGAGAGATGTTTCATAATGACTTTTTACAATCAGTAGGAGAAGCTTCTGGTAGTATGAGCGGTGTCGCAGCGGCAATTTTAGTCGCACTAGCAATCGGTGTTTCACCCGTATATGCTGTTTTAATCGGTATCGCTACTAGCGGATTCGGTATTTTACCAGGATTTTTCGCTGGATACGTTTGCGCTTTCGTCGTGAAATTTCTCGAAAAGAAATTACCGGCTGGTGTAGAGTTTTTAGCAATTTTATTTATTGCCGCACCAATCTCACGCGGAATGGCCATGCTTATGGATCCGCTCGTGAACGCAACGCTCGGTAAAATCGGTTCTATGATTTCAGTTGCAACTACAGAAAGTCCTATCATTATGGGTATTATGCTTGGTGGATTAATAACAGTTATTTCTACCTCTCCATTAAGTTCTATGGCACTAACTGCAATGCTAGGATTAACAGGTTTACCAATGGCAATTGGTAGTCTTGCCGTAGCAGCCTCAGCCCCAATGAACTTTATTTTCTTTAAACGACTAAAAATTTGTTCAAAGAAAGACACAATCGCTGTAGCAATCGAGCCTTTAACACAAGCCGATGTTGTTTCAGCAAATCCAATTCCAATTTATGCGACAAACTTCGTTGGCGGTGCCCTTGCTGGTATTATTACATCTCTGTTCCAGCTCGTTAATAATGCGCCAGGAACAGCATCACCAATCCCAGGACTTCTTGTCTTATTCGGATTTAATGACGTTGTAAAAGTAACAATTGCTGCTGTATTATGTGGAATCGTTACCACTATTGTTGGATACATCGGATCAATCGTATTCCGCAAATATCCAATTCGTTCTGCTGATGAAATTCGCGGCATTACCTCGGAAGAGAAAGTTGCATAAGAAAAAGAGCTATTCTCATTGTTTGAGAGTAGCTCTTTTTCTTGTCATGTAACGGTAAATGAAATTATATTAGCGATTTTTCAAATATATCGGCGTAACTCGAATTATATCAGCGATTTTTTTAATATATCGACCGTAACTCGAATTATATCGGCGATTTTTCAAATATATCGACTTACCGACACATAACGACAAAATAAGAACTCCCTATTCATATAGGAGGCTCTTATTTTATCCAACTACAACGGAACGGCCAGAATCTCCGGCCATTTTACACTCTCGGTCGAGCGTTCCAATGACCTACGATTCTGAGCGAGCCACTTCCGCTTTTATTCTATCCAGTTACGCCTCCTAGACCCTTGCGTCTAAGAACCTTTCCTGCCAAAAGGTAAAAAGCACCTTTTGCAGGAAAGAACATTAGTCACCGTGTCTAAACAGTCGGCTTCACTTTTATTTCACCCAACCGAGCAGCATTTCCCGCACGAATTTGCTTGCTGCGACTGGTGTTTGATCACTATGGTCGTAGACAGGAGCTACTTCTACTAAGTCTGCTCCAACTACATTTATATTTGAATTTGCAATTGCCACGATGGAATCTAATAATTCTTTAGATGTGATACCTCCAGCTTCTAACGTTCCTGTTCCTGGGGCGTGAGCTGGGTCTAATACGTCAATGTCGATTGTGACATAAACTGGGCGTCCTGCAAGCTTCGGTAATACTTCTTTTAACGGTTCTAATACGTCAAATTTATATAAGTTCATACCTACTTCTTTTGCCCATTCGAATTCTTCCTTCATTCCAGAACGAATACCGAAAGAATATACGTTTTCCGGACCAATTAAATCGCACACTTTACGAATAGGTGTAGAGTGGGATAAAGGCTCCCCTTCATACGATTCACGTAAATCAGTATGGGCATCCATATGGATGATTGCTAAATCCGGATATTTTTTTGCCATTGCCTTAAAAATTGGCCAAGACACTAAGTGCTCACCGCCGAGACCTAGTGGAAACTTATCGGCATCTAAAAGTTTTGATACATACTCTTCAATCATGTCTATGCTACGCTGTGGATTTCCAAATGGTAATGGAATATCACCCGCATCAAAATATTTTACCTCTTCTAGTTCACGATCTAAATATGGGCTATATTCTTCAAGACCGATTGACACTTCACGAATACGTGCAGGGCCAAAACGAGAACCTGGACGGTAGCTTACTGTCCAATCCATTGGCATCCCGTAAATAACTGCCTCTGACTCTTCAAAACTTGGATGACTTTTAATAAATACTTTACCTGAATAAGCTTCATCAAAACGCATACTCTTTTCCTCCTTGTGTGGAACTTAAGGTATCCCAACCTTTCATTATTTCTCAAATTTGGAGCCTATAACTCCTCTTTCTCGATTTACCTGTGCCTTCTTCTTACAAGAAGACTACTTCATTTGTAGCAGTGTAAGTAACTAGCATGTTCAAGCCTTCTAGACAAACACCTTAAATGAGTCACTTACACTTTATTTATTTCAATTTAACGCTCTTACTTAATTAAATCGCCAACAAATTTCGGTAATGCGAATGCTGCATTGTGTAATTCTTTTGTGTAGTATTTCGTTTCGATTTCGTGGAAACGCTCTTCACTCACTTCTAATGGATCATGTTTTTTAGATCCAATTGTGAACGTCCAAAGACCACTTGGGTAAGTTGGAATGTTCGCTGTGTATAAACGAGTAATTGGGAAGATCTCCTTTACGTCTTTAAACACAGTTGTAATTAGTTCTGGTGTGAACCAAGGGTTGTCCGTTTGTGCAACGAAAATACCATCTTCTTTTAACGCTTTAGAGATTCCAGCGTAGAAGCCTTTTGTAAATAGATTTACTGCTGGTCCTACTGGCTCAGTAGAATCTACCATAATTACGTCATATTCATTTTCGCTTTCTGCAATGTGTAGGAAACCGTCTCCTACTTTTACTTCTACACGCTCATTATCTAGTGCGCCTGCAATTGATGGTAAGTATTGTTTAGAGTACTCAATTACTTTTCCATCGATTTCAACAAGAGTTGCTTTCTTTACGCTTGGGTGTTTTAACACTTCACGAATAACACCGCCATCGCCACCACCTACAACTAATACGTTTTCAGGGTTTGGATGTGTAAATAAAGGTACGTGCGCTACCATTTCATGATAAACGAACTCATCTTTTTCTGTTGTCATAACCATGCCATCTAAAATAAGCATGTTTCCGAACTCTTCCGTTTCAACCATATCAAGTTTTTGGAATTCTGTTTGCTCCGTATGTAATGTGCGGTTAATACGCGCCGTAATCCCAAAATGTTTTGTTTGTTTTTCAGTGAACCATAGTTCCATCGTACAATCACGCCTTTCAATGCAAATTTATAATAGGGACATCATTAATGTCCCCTAACAAAAATAAAACAAAACATCCAAAAAGTATAGTTAAAAGTACAAAAATACCGAAAATATATTTTAGTCAGAGGGTTCTAACATATGTACGAAAAGGGATTGCCCTGTAATAGGAAAGAAAACCCTTTCTTAAGAAAGGGCTTTTGTCTCTACTTCTACTGGTTTTCGAACCGGAATTAAAATCATTACACAACCGACTAACACAACAATTCCACCGACTAAAAACGGACTTTGCGGTGAAACAGTGTGGCCGATGATTCCTGATAAGATTGGAGCAATTGCGCCACCTAACCAACGAACGAAGTTATAAACACCTGATGTAACAGATCTTTCATAAGGTGAAATATCCATTACATAACTTGTAAATAATGCATTATTTAATCCAGATGCTAATCCCGATAGAACAATTAATACAATTTGTAACCACATAACTTTCACGAAGAATAGTGCGATTAAGAAAAGCGCAAATACGAGTAAACTACCTTTCAACAATGCTTTCGGTTCATATTTCCCTTCTAGCTTATGGGCCAGAATTGCAGAACCGTAAGCTAACGCTAATCCCCATCCGCAAAATACAAACCCTAATTGAATAGCAGATAAATGCATAATAAGTGGTGAATATGCTAGCACAACGAAAAATCCGTAGTAGTATAGCATTCCTGAAATCGCACCTTGCATAAACGGTTTATATTTCACCAGGTTAAGTAACTCCCCTACGCCTGCCGCTTTACGTTTCACTTTTCGCTCCGGTTCTTTTACAAAAAAGAAAACTAAAATAAATGCTAAGAAAATTAAAATACTCGTCGCAAAAAATGGGTAACGCCAAGAATGTCCACCTAATATCCCGCCTAATAACGGTCCGCCTGCCATCCCTAAACCGATAGCTGCTTCATATAGTCCTACTGCTTCATGAACTTCTTTACTTAATGCAATCAATAATGTCATCGCCGTTGCGAAGAACATCGCATTTCCTAATCCCCACCCCGCGCGGAAAATAGATAATTGGGCAATCGTTTGCGATATACCGCATATAAACGCAAATACAGTTACAATCGCAAGACCGATCGTCATCATTCGTTTATCACCAAATCTTGATGCGAATATTCCAGCTGGTAACATCATAATTGCCATCGTTAAAATATATGCTGTAAATAACATCTCTACTTGCCAATGCGATGCACCAATTTGCTCAGCAATACTTGGTAAGATTGGGTCGACTACCCCTATACCCGAAAAAGCAAGGAAGGTAGCCACCACTGTAATCAATCTCCCTAATTTTTGTTTGCTCTCCATTTTGATCATTCTCCTTTTGTACTCTCTAAAAATGTCGCTGCACGATGTAGGCTATCTTCGAGTTCCGCCTTTACACGCTGCATTTGCTCCATTTTCTCGTCTAGCGTTTGCACTTGTTTTTCAAGCATCTCTTTAATTTCTTGAATCACTTCGCGGTCACGAGGATTCTCACTATTTCTTCTTTGCTCCATTCTTTCTTTTAACGATAAAAAATGTTGCATTTCTTGAAGTGTAATCCCTAATACTTCTTTCGCTTCTACAATCCTTTTAATTCTAGCGATGTCCTCGTCCGTATACAGGCGAATGTTCCCCTCACTACGTTCAGGGGGATGAATTAAACCAATTTCCTCATAATAACGAAGTGTACGTTTTGTTAAACCAACTTGCTTTGTGACTTCATCAATTTTATACATGTTTATTCCTCCCTTCACTCGATTATTACATTTTACGTTAACGTTAACTTTTGTGCAACTGTTAGACTTTTGTAAATGTTTATCCCATTCAATTGTATTTTTCCAAAAGCAGTTTCATAATGAAAGAAAAGAAACGATAAGGAGATTTCCGTATGAATAAACCACTTATTTTCGCCCACCGCGGGGTAAAAGGAACACATCCAGAAAATACGATGATTGCCTTCCAAGAAGCAGAACGCATTGATGCCCACGGAATTGAGCTTGATGTCCACCTATCAAAAGATGGTGAACTTGTCGTGATTCACGATGAAACAGTAGATCGCACAACAAATGGCATAGGTCTTGTTTCTGAAAAAACGGTAGCGGAATTACAAGCTTTAGATGCTGGTAGCCATAAAGAACCTTCTTTCCATGAAGCAAAAATCCCAACGTTACGTGAAGTATTCATTTGGTTATCTACGACAAATTTACAGCTCAATATTGAGTTAAAAACAGATGTTATCCACTATCCAACTATTGAAGAAAAAGCTGTTGCTCTCGTTCGTGAATACCATCTATCTAATCAAATTGTATTCTCATCATTTAACCACGACTCTGTTTCATTATTAGCAGAAATAGCTCCTGAAATCCCGAGAGCAATTTTATATGACACACCACTTGCTGATCCGATTGCTGAAGCAAAAAATAGAAACGCAACTGGTTTACACCCAAACTTTCAATTATTAACAAAAGAATTTGTCCAATTTGCACAAAATCAAGGGTACGTTTTCCGCCCTTATACGATTAACGAATACAAAGATTTACAAACTATGATTGACTATGGCGTAGATGTCATTATTACCGATTGGCCAGCACGTGCCCTTGAGCTCCTTTCTTAATTGAAGGAGCTTTTTGTTTTCGAAATTTCATTGTTTAAAATAACCGAAAACCCTCAATACTAATACAATAATGTTTGTATTAGTATTGAGGGGCTGAAAAAGATGGATCAAACTATGAATCCGAAACTTAAAAAATATAAACGTCTTTTCTTCACCGTAATGTTTTCTTCTGTTCTTTTTTTCGTTTTTTCCTTTTTTGTTATTATTATAGTTGCAAAAATTATGGGACCTCCTCCTGTTGCTGTCCCACAAACGAGTGTCTTTTATGCTAATGATGACACTGTTATCGGACAAAGTAATGAAATGCAAAAACGTTACAATGTATCTCTCAATGAAATCTCTCCTTATGTAAAAGAGGCGACACTATCTATCGAAGATCAACGATTCTACAAACATCATGGCTTTGATATGAAACGTATTGCTGGTGCTATTGTTGCCGATTTAAAAGCGATGGCAAAGGTCCAAGGTGCTAGTACGATTACACAACAGTATGCTCGTAACCTATACTTAGATCATGATAAAACGTGGAAACGTAAACTATTAGAAGCGATGTACACAATTCGCCTTGAAGTGAACTATAATAAAAATCATATTTTAGAAGGATATTTAAATACAATTTATTACGGGCATGGTGCTTATGGAATCGAAGCTGCGTCTCGTCTATATTTCGATAAAACAGCAAAAGAATTAACATTAGCGGAAGCTAGTATGCTCGCAGGTATCCCGAAAGGACCTAGTGTCTACTCTCCCTTTTTAAAAGAGGATCGTGCGAAAGGACGACAATCTCTCATATTAGACGAAATGGTAGAACAAGGTTACATTACGAAGAAACAAGCAACGTCAGCAAAGAAAGAGCCACTAACTTTTTCCTCATTAGATACAAAAAAAGTTGCAGAGATTGCACCTTATTTCCAAGATGCTGTACAAGCTTCTCTTCTTCGTGATATCGGATTAGATGAACAAGCCTTACAAAAGGGTGGTTTGCGTATTTATACAACGCTAGACCCTAAATTACAATCGGTCGCAGAGCAAGCTGTAAAAGATCACATACCTGACACAACAAACATACAAACTGCGCTCGTCTCTATGAATCCAAAAACAGGTGAAGTAGCTGCCCTTGTTGGTGGAACTGATTATAATACGAGTCAATTTAACAGGGCTACACAGGCCGCTCGACAGCCTGGATCTACGTTTAAGCCATTCCTGTATTACGCGGCATTAGAACGAGGATTCACCCCTGCTACGCGCTTAAAAAGCGAATACACTGTGTTCACTTTAGGTGACGGTGTTTCAAAGTATAAACCGAAAAACTATAAAGACTATTATGCAGACGATTTTGTAACAATGGCGCAAGCTCTTGCGGTCTCTGATAACGTATATGCCGTGAAGACCAATTTATTTTTAGGCGAAGACATTCTTACAAAAACAGCGAAGACATTCGGTATTACTACCGCATTAAAAGATGTTCCGTCTCTCGCTCTCGGTACATCTCCTGTAAAACCAATTGAAATGGTTAACGCTTATAGCATGTTCGCAAACGGCGGAAAAGAAGTAAAACCGATGTTTATTCGCCGCATTATGGACCAGGAAGGAAACATGCTATACGATGCTCATTTGGAGAGTAAACAAGTTCTCGATAAAAGCAAAGCGTTTGTAATGGAAGAAATGATGACAGGTATGTTTAATAAAAACCTAAGTAGTTATGCCGCTGTAACCGGCCAATCAATGTTATCAAAGCTATCAAGAACATATGCCGGAAAGTCTGGTTCTACAGAAACAGATAGTTGGATGATAGGGTTTACCCCGCAACTTGTAACTGGTGTGTGGGTTGGATACGATCAACCTAAATCGATTTCAAACGTAGCAGAACAAGGATATGCGAAAAAAATATGGACCGATACGATGGAAAAAGGCTTAGATGGACAACCTCAAAAAGAGTTTAAACAACCAAGTGACGTCGTTGCAGTCGATATTAACCCTGAAAACGGAAAAATCGCTACAAAAAATTGTCCCATTTCAGTGAAAATGTATTTCGCAAAAGGTACAGAACCGACTGAATATTGTATGGATCATGTTGATGATAAAGAAGAATTTGAAAAGACAACTGAAGAAAAGAAGAAAACAAGTTGGTGGAAAAAATATCTTCCTTGGTAAAAAAAATAGCTGACGGATATCCGTAAAATATCTTCCTTGGTAAAAAAAATAGCTGACGGATATCCGTCAGCTATTTTTTATTCACTTAATAATGCACGGCGCAATTCTTCACTAGATTCGTTCCAAATCGCTTCATTATGTTCTTTCAAGAACGTACCAAGTACTTTTTTAGATGATTCATCCATATGGTCAACCATAATGTGACGCTTCATTGATTTATCCATTTTGTTTACGTGCTCTGGAAGTGATTTATATCCGCGGCGAATTTCACGGTCAACTGTCATTTCACAAGCTGTTACACCTGCATAATAAGCTCCTGTCGCCGTTCTTTCAACCGTTACCCACACAAGCCAAAATGGTTTTCCGTTTGGAACTTCATCTTTATTTGTTAAAAACTTAATACCTTTTTCGACTGTACTACGCGCATGCATCGCACCGATATCAACAAATGCTGTTTTCTCTAGTACATCGACAAATACAGGTGAAATGTTTTCTAGACTTAATGCTCCAACACCAAAACCACCATGTCCATCTGTTGAATCATTTTTCACGATATTAAAACCAATTTTTTTCTTTTTCTCTGTCATATGTAAACTCCTCCTCACTTAATGATTATAAAAGGCCAAAAATAGGCGCAATGATACTGTCTAAAAATACAAATACATATGGAATGACAACATTAAAAATAGGTTGAATTGTATAATTGCTAAGCGGTGTAATAACAAGAATTAATAACGCTATTGCTCCATACTTTTCATACTGTGTCATTTTCGCACGAATATTTGTTGGTGCTAGATCTTCCACAACTCGATACCCATCAAGTGGCGGAATTGGCAATAAGTTAAATACAAGTAATACGATATTAAGCATAATAAAAATTCGGAAGAATTGAGCCAATGTATCCGCTACTGCAAATGGAATTGAGTCTAATACACCAAATGTTAATAGGCTATACCAAATGATTAAACCAATTGCACTTAAAATTAAGTTACTAATTGGGCCTGCAATTGAAACTAATATACCTGCAAGACGCGGCCTTTTAAAGTTATATGGGTTAACAGGAACAGGTCTTGCCCAACCAAAACCAAGAATTAATACAGCGATCATCCCAATAGGATCTAAGTGCGCCATCGGTGATAATGTTAAACGGCCTTGCTTCTTTGCTGTATCGTCTCCAAATTTATATGCAACATATGCATGCGCAAATTCATGCACTGATAACGCAATAATAATGGCCATTGCTACCAACGGAATTTGTTGCAATGGGTATCTAAATAACTGATCCATGATTCATCTCCTCTTCAATCTGTCAAAAAAAGAAATTATTTGTTTTTTCGATTGTTCTTCCCCATAATCCGCTATAATAAGAGTGTAACTTACATAAAAGGAGCGATTATATATGCCATACGTAACAGTGAAAATGCTAGAAGGACGCACAGAGGAACAAAAGAAAGCTCTTGCTGAGAAAGTAACAGCAGCAGTAAGCGAAACAACTGGTGCTCCTGAAGAAAACATCGTTGTTTTCATCGAAGAAATGTCTAAAAACCATTATGCAGTTGGCGGAAAACGCTTAAGCGACAAATAATTTCAAGTTCTTTCATAAGAAGCAGCCCTTAGCTGCTTCTTATTTTTTTCCTTCTAGTAACTCGATGATTCTCTCTTTATATTTTCCTTTTCTTCCATCTTCATAGATTAAATCATGCGGATAGAATAATTTTTGATCCCTTCTCTTCTTACCAGTAATCGCCTCAACGATATCCGATTCACGTGAAAGCTCTCTAAGCTCTCCATTTGGCATAAGAAGTAAGATTGGCAGACGCTCTTCTTCTTCGCCAGCACGGTAAAAGTCATACGGTAAGTCTGATGTTGAATCAACTACTAAATAGTATTCTGGATCAAGTCCAATCTTTTTGAATAAGCTACTTAATTCCATCCAATTATCTAAACCGTGCTTATCTGTAAACTCTACGTATTTAAATAGGTTTCGATTCATAAAACGGCGGCATAAGTCACTTAAAATTGGATCTTCTTCGTCTTGCCATACTTGGAAGTAATAATACATAACGTTCTCGTCTAACTTTAAATAATCCTCTACTGTTACTTCTTCTTCAAATAAAGAATAGAAATGAACCGGATGATTTTTAAATGTATAATACTTCTCGTGCAATGATTTTGCACGGTGTAAAATCTTCGTTAAAATAACTTCGGCACTGCGCGTTACCGGATGGAAATATACTTGCCAATACATTTGATAACGACTCATAATATAATGCTCAACAGCATGCATACCACTATTTTTAATGACTACTTGATTCCCATATGGACGCATGACACGTAGTATACGTTCCATATCAAAGTTTCCATACTTTACGCCAGTGAAATACGCATCTCTTAATAAATAGTCCATACGATCTGCATCAATTTGACTGGAAATCATGCTAATCGCTAATTTATTCGTAGATGTTTTGGCGATTACATCGGCTACCTTTTGCGGAAAGTCTTTATCCACACGACTTAATATGCGATTAATTTCCGTATCTCCAACGATAATCTTTTGCGTAAATTTCTCATGATCTAATGAAAATACTTTTTCAAACGAGTGAGAAAATGGGCCGTGACCGACATCATGAAGTAATGACGCACATAAACATAACAATCTATCTTCAGCATTCCAGTTCGGTCTGCCATCAAACACATCATCAATCATACGACGAATAATTTCATATACACCTAACGAATGAGTAAAGCGACTATGCTCTGCACCGTGAAATGTAAAAAATGTCGTTCCAAGCTGCTTAATACGGCGCAAGCGTTGAAATTCTTTCGTTCCGATTAAATCCCAAATAACACGATCGCGTACGTGCACATATTTATGTACCGGGTCTTTAAACACTTTTGTTTCGCTGAGTTTGTCGTTTAAATATACCACCTTCCGACATCCCCCTTTCTTTACTGCATTCTTACTATATATTATAAACGAAATAGGAAACAGAAAGAAATGAAAGACTATATTAATTGCCCTTATATAAAGAAAAAATCACTTTTACCGAAGTAAAAGTGATTTCTGTTTATACATTATTTCCCTAAAACGAATTCAGCAACTTCATCTAAGATCATTTCTTTACCTAGAGGGAAGTAACCTTTGTTTACGTCTTCGTTTTTAATTGTAAATACGTGGTTGTTTTTAACAGCGTTCATGTTTTTCCAAATTGATTCTTCTTGGAATTCTTTTAGACGTTGAGAACCGTCACCAGTTGTAAATACGAATAAGTAATCCGGGTTGTAATCGATTAAAGCTTCTTTTTGTACTTGTACTAGTGGTTTATCCGTTGGTGTACCTTTAACTGCTGGTAATTTTAAATCATTAAAGATTACGCTACCGTAACCGTAGTCACCGTATACGCGGAAAGCATTTGGATATGCAGCCATTTTCATAAATTTAGCATTGCCAGTTTTCGCAACGATTTTATCATGTAATTTGCTTGCTTTTTCATCATACTGTTTGAACCATTCTTTTGTTTCTTTCTCTTTACCGAAGATTTGACCTACTTCTTCGAATTTTGGACGCCATTGATCTAATGGAGTTTTTAACATAACTGTTGGTGCAATTTTAGATAATTGATCATAAATCTTTTCTTGACGATTGTTTACAAGAATTAAGTCTGGTTTTGCAGCAGCTACTGCTTCGATGTTAATTTTATCGCCCCAAGCAGAACCAACTGGTTTTACGTCTTTTAATTTCTTTTCAATATGTGTATCAATTTTTTCTTGAGATGTATTAGCAGTAATAATTGGTTTCATACCAAAAATTAATAATTCTTCTGTTGAACCACTAAGGTCAGCAATTTTCTTTGGATTTGCAGGGATTTTAATTTCCCCTTTTGCATGTTGTACAGTGCGCTCTTCAGTCTTCGCATCCTTCGCATCTGCTTTCTTCTCTTCTTTGTTAGAACAAGCTGCAAATAGTACAGAAGTAACGACTAGTACCATTGCTAATAACGCCATTTTAAAATTCTTCATGTTCCCACTCCTTCTAGCTGTATTTCTCTTATAAGTTACAGTGAACTATAAGAAACAAGATTAACAATTAATAAATATATATTGATTAATTGTTGCTTATGCCCCGTTCTAACGGGTGTTCAACTTCCTATTTACTAATAAGAAGCTCAACGTCCATTAGAAGCCCCCCTCTTTACGAGGGGGATTCTACTTATGCTTTTTTACGCAATTGATTACTAATCATCGCTAAATCATATGTTAAACAAATTGGTTTACAGTTTACTGGACACGGAACGATTTGAGCTTCAATCTCAAATACACTGCGAAGTGTTTCACTTGTCATCACTTCATCTGGCGTTCCTTGTTTCATTAACTTACCTGCTTTTAATGCAATCATATGATCTGAGAAACGAGAAGCATGGTTTAAGTCATGGATAACCATAACAATCGTTCTACCTTCTTCTTCATTTAACTTTTTCAATAAATTTAATACTTCTAATTGATGCGCCATATCTAAGTACGTTGTCGGTTCATCTAATACGAGTAATTCTGTTCCTTGTGCAAGGGCCATCGCAATCCATACACGTTGACGTTGCCCGCCTGATAACGCCTCTGCTGAACGATTTGCAAATTCTGTCATTCCCGTCACTTCAAGTGCCCAATGAATGTAACGATAATCCTCTTCTTTCAACGTTCCAAATCCTTTTTGATGAGGAAAACGTCCATATGAAACAAGTTCAAACACAGTAAGGCCAGTTGGCACTTCTGCAGTCTGTGGTAAAATCGCCATTTTCTTTGCGATTTCTTTCGTTGGTTGTTTCTCGATTGCTTTTCCGTCAAGATAAACAGTACCTTTTTTCGCCTTCAAAATACGAGAAGCCGTTTTTAATAATGTGGACTTCCCACAACCATTTGGTCCAATAATTGTTGTAATTTTCCCTTCTGGAATTTCAACTGTTAATCCATCAATAATTAACCCTTCATTATAGCCAACAGATACCGCATCAACTGCTAAAGTTGCCATACAAAAAGCCTCCCTTTATTTTGTCCTCATAAGTAAATATATGAAATATGGTGCACCAACTACAGAAATAACAAGACCGACCGGTATTTCTGAAGTTGTTAACACACTTCTTGAAATTACGTCTGCGAATAAGAGTAAAAACGTCCCTATTAGTGCAGCGGTAGGCAGCATAATTTGATGTTTACCACCAACAAGGCGCCTCGCTAAATGCGGAGCCATTAAACCGATAAAACCAATTCCTCCGGCAACAGCGACAGATGCACCAGCTAAGCAAACTGCAATAAATAATAATTTACGTCTTTCTTTTTCTACATTTAGACCAAGGCCAACAGCTGTGGAGTCACCTAGATTCATTACATTTAATATGTGTGCCTTACTAATAGCAAGTGGCAAGAAAATAACCATCCATGGAAGTACACTTAGCACGAACTTCCAATCTGTACCCCATAGACTTCCTGCTAACCAAATCGTAGCAAAGCGGAAATCGTTAGATGTCATCTTCATAGAAAAAATTAAACTAACAGCACCAAACCCGGCTGCAACAGCGATACCAACTAGTATTAATCTCGTTGATGAAACGCCGTCTTTCCATGCTAGTAAATAAATAATAACCGCCGCTAATATTGCACCAACTAACGCGAAGAATGGAAGGATAAATACAGATAAAAATGTACCAGTCCCAACTTTTCCGAAGAAAAAGTAGACGAATATAACAACTGTTAATCCCGCTCCAGCGTTAATACCGATAATACCTGGATCAGCAAGTGGATTTCGTGATAACCCTTGCAAAATCGCACCTGACATCGCTAAAGCGGATCCGACTAATATAGCAATAACCATACGCGGCATACGGAATTCAAATAAAATAACAGACTGATCTTCAGCCCCAAGTCCAACCAATGACTTTAATACGTCCATTGGCGGTATTTTAAATGTCCCTGTATTTAAACTTACTAAAAATACAGTAACGATTAATCCTACTAAGATTGTTAAAACAGAAACGTTCTTTTTTGTTAAGACACTTGTCCTCACATTTTCCCTCTCCCTTCGTTACGTGCTAAGTAGAGGAAGAATGGAACCCCAATTAGCGCTGTAATTGCTCCAATTGGCGTTTCAAACGGCGGATTAATAACGCGAGATAACATATCTGCACATTCAATTAACAGCCCACCTAAGACCGCAGAACATGGAATAACCCATCTATAGTCTGAGCCTACAAGGAAACGAGTCATGTGCGGGATTACAAGACCAACAAATCCAACCGATCCTGCCATAGAAACCGCAGAACCTGTTAACACAAGAACAAGTACTGTTCCGATAAATTTAATTAATGTCGTATTTTGACCAAGTCCAATCGCAATTTCTTCACCGAAGCTTAAAATTGTAATATACCTCGACATCATAATTGCAATAAAGAGACAAACAAGGCCAATTGGTACTAACATATTAATACTTTCCCATTTCACTCCCGCAACTCCGCCTGCATTCCACATACTCACCTCTTGGGCAAGGTTGAAATATAGCGCAATTCCAGATGAAATGGCCCCTAATAAAGCACTAATTGCTGCACCCGCTAAAGCTAACTTCACAGGTGTTAATCCACCTGGTGAAGAAGACCCAATTCCATATACAATGCTCGCTCCAAACGCAGCCCCAATAAAAGATGCGATAACGAACATTAAATAAGGTGAATTAGGGAAGAATGCATACATAATTGCAATTCCAAATACAGCTCCATCTGTAATTCCCATTAACGATGGTGAAGCAAGTGGATTTCGCGTCATACCTTGCATAATTGCCCCTGATACCGCTAAAAAGGCACCTGCAACTACGCCCCCTATTGCTCTAGGCATGCGAAGTTCTTGAATTACGTTATGATGCGTAATAGAACCGTCAAACTGAAACACAGCTTGCCATACAGTCTTTAAACTAATATCTGCAGCACCAAACGAAATAGAAACTGCCATGCTTAAAGCTAACAAAACTGTACCTGCTACTAAAATAATAGAAGCAACGAGCGGTCTGCTCTTAATCTCTTTAACATTCACATCTTGCTGTTCTATACTCCTTGCGCTCGCTTCCATACCTCAACCATCCTAACCAACAACATATATTTAATGAAATGAAATTTATTCTCAAATAGTAATAAAAAAATTAGGTTAATTGACCTTTTCTTGATAATGATTCTCAGAATCAGACACTTTCTATTCTACCTATCGCTTCAAAAGACTGTCAACCATTATTTTGAAATATAAATTTATATTTGAATGAATAGATGATGCTCCTCCTTCATTGAATGTTAATCTACTCAATTGTATTTTCGTAGAATAACTCATTCCTCGTATGGGCATAAAAAAAGAAGAGTAATCTGTTCACTCTTCTTTTTCTTACTTATTTAACTTTGCTTCAATTTTTACAATTAATTCATCTTCTGTTGGAGCCGCGACTGGACGATTATTTACAAATGCGAATGATTTTTTACGACCAGGACCACAGTAAGACTGACATGCAACTTCAATCGTTGCACATGAATCTACTTTTTTTAACTTTGGAATCAACGTTTTAACGTTCGTTGCCTGACAATCATCGCACACACGAAATTCGTTTCCCATTATATATAACACTTCCTCTATTTTAAACTTTTCACAAGTACATTTAAAAATAAACACTAAATGGTATTTTACCGCTCTTTGAAGCTCGTTGCAAGTGTCCTTACAACGCTCTTTCTTCATATAATGTTACATATTTATATGCTCTTCTTCATAAGCTCTCATCATTCATAGCAAAATTTATACCTTTCATCGAAATCTACCATATTTTTAAAAGCTTTGTATAAAAGCTCATTTTTTTGCCCATTATAAAAATAGGAAGTTCATAAAAAGAAAGGGAGTTGAATCTATGAAAGTAAGACAAGATGCTTGGACTGATGAGGATGATTTATTACTTGCTGAAACTGTACTTCGTCACGTTCGAGAAGGAAGTACTCAATTAAATGCATTTGAAGAAGTGGGTGATCAATTAAATCGTACATCGGCTGCCTGTGGTTTCCGTTGGAATGCTGTTGTTCGCTATAGCTATGAACAAGCTCTTCAACTAGCAAAAAAACATCGTAAAGATAAAATGCGTGCTGCAAGCGGTGAACAAGCGAAAAAACGTTTACTTTATACACCACCAGCTTCAGATTCGATAACTGACTATGAAGAATTCGTACAAGAGGAATCAATTGTGCAATATAAAGAAGCTATTCCATATCAAGAACCTACTGTTCCTGCTGCAAAAGGCTCTATGACAATGCAAGATGTTATTTATTTTTTACAAACGGTCGGATCTTCAAATATAAAAGTGACAGCTCTTGAAAACGAGAATACGAGATTGAAACAAGAAATTAAATCACAAATCCTTCGAAATGAAGAACTAGAAAAGAAACTAGAAAAATTAGAAAAACAATCTCATACTGTACAAGAAGATTACGAAACACTTATGAATATTATGAACCGTGCTCGTAAGCTGGCAGTCATGGATGACGAAGAACGTTCTCAAACATCTTTCCGAATGGATCGAAACGGTAATTTAGAAAAAATTGCAGAATAAAAAGGATGCATTGTATGCATCCTTTTTATTATTTCACCTTTAAACTTTCCCTTTATATATGAAAAAACCCGTTTCTACATTTTTTGCTATAATAGAGATTGTCATTTTAAAGATAAGGGGTTAGTTATATGAGCAATTCCCGTTCCATTTTATCTCAGCCAGAGTGGCGTATTGTAGATCAGTCTAGTTTGGGACCAACATTCCATGCATTGCAGTCATTCGCAATGGATGACACACTGTGCACAAGCATTGGAAATGGTCAATCAGCTGCAACAATGCGTTCTTGGGTTCATCACAATACAATTGTTCTTGGCATTCAAGATTCACGCCTACCACACTTGGAAGAAGGTATTTCCTTTTTACAAGAAAACAACTTCAATGTTATCGTTCGTAATTCCGGTGGACTTGCAGTCGTACTTGATGAAGGTGTTTTAAACGTATCACTTTTATTCCAAGAGACAGAAAAAGGTATCGATATTGATCTTGGATACGATACAATGTGGCATTTAATTAAGGAAATGTTAAACGATTACGATGTTACAATCGAGGCAAAAGAAATTGTTGGCTCTTACTGTCCTGGTAGCTATGACTTAAGTATTCGCAATCAAAAATTTGCTGGCATTTCACAGCGACGTATTCGCGGCGGTGTCGCTGTCCAAATTTATCTTTGTGCTACAGGAAGTGGCTCTGAGCGTGCCGCACTCGTTCGTGATTTCTACAACCTAGCCATTCAAGGAGAAGAAACACGCTTTACGTATCCTGAAATTGTACCGAGTACGATGGCTTCACTTTCAGAATTACTTGGCGAAACCATTACAGTACAAGATTTAATGATGCGCCTTTTAAAAACACTGCAGCAATTCGCTCCAAAGTTAACACCATCTCAATTAACAATAGATGAAATACCTTTATATGAGACGAATTTACAACGTATTATTGATCGTAACAATAAAGCACTTGGCTTAGAAAAATAAAGACCGTCGCTATAATAGCGACGGTCTTTATTTCGATTCATTATAGAATTAAAGTGCTTGAGCTGCTGTAATTAAAGCTAACTTGTACACTTCTTCTTCGTTACATCCGCGAGATAGGTCATTTACAGGCATATTTAAACCTTGTAAAATTGGTCCTACTGCTTCGAAGTTACCTAAACGTTGAGCGATTTTGTAGCCAATATTACCAGCTTCTAAGCTTGGGAATACGAATACGTTAGCATCACCTTTAATTGTAGAACCTGGAGCTTTTTTCTCAGCTACAGATGGTACGAATGCAGCATCGAATTGGAATTCTCCATCTAAAGTTAATTCTGGAGCCATTTCTTTTGCAATGCGAGTTGCTTCTACAACTTTTTCTGTTTCTGGAGATTTCGCAGAACCTTTTGTAGAGAAGCTTAACATAGCAACGCGTGGATCAATACCGAATAGTTCAGCAGTTTTCGCACTCTCGATACCAATTTCAGCTAAATCTTGGCTGTTTGGTGCAATGTTAATTGCACAATCAGCGAATACATATTTCTCTTCTTCACGTACCATGATGAATACGCCAGAAGTTTTTGTAACGCCTGGTTTTGTTTTAATGATTTGAAGTGCTGGACGAACTGTATCAGCTGTAGAGTGAGCTGCACCACTTACTAAACCATGTGCTTTGCCCATGTATACAAGCATTGTACCGAAGTAGTTTTCGTCTTTAAGGATTTTGCGAGCGTCTTCTTCAGTTGCTTTACCTTTACGGCGTTCAACGAAAGATGCTACCATTGCATCCATTTCTTCGTATGTAGCTGGGTCATAAATATCAACGCCTGCTAATGTTAAATTCATGCTAGCAGCTTTTGCGCTAATTTCTTCTTTATTACCAACTAAGATTGGTTTTACTAACTCTTCTTTTGCTAAGCGCTCTGCAGCGCCTAAAATTCTTTCATCAGTTCCTTCAGGAAGTACGATAGAAATGCCTTTTCCTTGAACTTTTTCTTTTACTGTTGTAAATAAGTTGCTCACGAATAAACCCTCCTACATATGTTAAAAAACTCTATCTTTAAGAATACTGCTTTTCCTCTATATTTTAAACTTATAGCTCCCAAAAAATAGATAAAATGAAAATGATTATATTTTCATAAAATTCAGCCTAGAAATAAATCCCCTTTAAGCCTTATCTTCTCCTATTTTCAAGTAAATTTAAATGTGACAATTTTATGCGCTAAGGCTTTATATAGATGATTTTAAAACTATATATGCTATAGTTAACGTGTAAAACTATCATTAACTGAGGTGAATAGAATGAGTGAAGCAACAACAACGTTAGATGGCTGGTATTGTTTACATGATTTACGTTCTATTGATTGGGCTGCATGGAAAACATTATCTAGCGACGAACGCGGACAAGCTGTGTCTGAATTTTTAAATGTCGTTGAAAAATGGAACGAAGTATCTACCGCGAAAAAAGGTAGTCATGCAATGTATACTGTTGTTGGCCAAAAAGCTGATATTATGCTTATGATTTTACGTCCAACAATGGAAGAGTTAAATGAAATTGAGACAGAATTGAATAAAACAACATTAGCTGAATATATGGTTCCTGCATACTCTTACGTATCTGTTGTTGAACTAAGCAACTACCTTCCAGCTGATGAAGATCCATATCAAAACCCACAAATCTTAGCTCGCTTATATCCAGAACTACCAAAAGCAAATCACATTTGCTTCTACCCAATGGATAAGCGTCGCCAAGGTGATGACAACTGGTACATGCTTCCTATGGAAGAACGTAAAAAAATGATGTACAGTCATAGTAAAATCGGTCGCCAGTACGCAGGTAAAGTACGCCAAGTTATTTCAGGATCAGTTGGATTCGACGACTTTGAGTGGGGCGTAACATTATTCGCTGACGATGTTCTTCAATTTAAAAAACTTATATATGAAATGCGCTTCGATGAAGTAAGTGCTCGTTATGGTGAATTCGGAACATTTTTCGTTGGAAACATTTTACCAGACGAAAAGGTAGAGAAGTTTTTACACATATAAATCGTAAAAAAGGAACGAATTTCGTTCCTTTTTTTATTACCCTCTATATTTCTCCTCAAAATACTTCTTTTCTCTGCAAATTTGAACAAAAATCGACAAATTCTTTTCAATTTCCTTACAAAATTGTAACCTTTCTATATCCAAATTTATGCTAAAATGTTACGAGCTACATGCTAATAACGATGCGAAGGTGATAATCTATATGAAGAAAATCTTGTCTATTTTACTAGCGCTTTTATTGTCAATTTCTCCCTTAGGAGTAACAACATCCCATGCGGAAGAAAAAATACACATTGAGGCGGCAGCTGCACTTTTATTTGATGCGGATACAGGAAAAATACTGCATGAACAAAATCCAGATGAATTACTAGCTATTGCTAGTATGTCAAAATTAATTGTTGTTTATGCCGTATTAGAAGCAATTAAAGAAGGAAAATTTACTTGGGATACAAAGGTAAACATTTCTGATTATGCTTATGAAGTTTCACGTAATAATGAATTCTCTAACGTTCCGTTTGAAAAGGGACGTCAATATACTGTAAGAGAATTATATCATTCTATCGTTATCTTCTCTGCAAACGGATCTAGTATTGCCTTAGCAGAACTTCTTGCAGGAAGTGAGAAGAACTTCTTGAATCTTGCAAATGAACATGCAAAAAAACTAGGGTTAAAGAAATATAAATTTGTAAACGCTACTGGGTTAAATAACGCTGACTTAAAAGGAAAACACCCTGAGGGAACGGATCCGAATGGAGAAAATTCCATGTCAGCTCGCGATATGGGTATGCTTTCAAAAGCAATGATTACAAAGTATCCAGAAATGCTAGAGGATACAAAACAAAGATTTAGAAACTTCCCAGATAATCATCCGAAACCAATTCGTATGGAAAACTGGAACTGGATGTTACCAGGTGCTGCTTTCTCTTATGAAGGAACAGATGGTTTAAAAACTGGTAGTTCTGATACCGCTGGATATGGATTCACTATTACTGCTAAACGTGGTGATGTACGTCTTATTTCAGTTATTATTAAAACAAAATCAATGGACGAGCGCTTCACAGAATCTCGTGAATTAATCGAATACGGGTTTAATAACTTCGAAAAACAAAAGCTAAAAGTTGATAAAAATAATACAATCTCTGTAGTAAAAGGTAAAGAAGATCAAGTAACTGTTGTACCGGAAAAAGAAATAACAGTAATCGCGAAAAAAGGTAGCAAAGATCCTTATAAAATTGGGACTGAAGTAGATAAATCTCTTGCTGAAGATGGACATTTAGTTGCTCCTATTAAGAAAGATGCCAAAGTAGGCTCAATTACTTTAGAATCAACTGATAAATATGGTTTCTTAGACGGTAGTAAAAGTATGAAAGTTACTGCAAAAACGACAGAAGAAGTTGAAAAGGCAAATTGGTTCGTATTAACAATGCGCTCTATCGGAGATTTCTTCTCAAACTTATGGTCTAAAGTATTTTAATGATGGAAAGCTAGCTCACGCTAGCTTTTTTATTTTCCTCTCTCCATGTAAAACTTCGTTTGGTTGTCATATCTGAGTCCTTTTTCTCATACGTATGAACTAGTAATCGTTACACACTTCATCTAGAAATAAACCTCTTTCCACAAGGTATTCCAAAAAGAGAGGTGACACATAATGGGTGTTATTGCTTATAACGAAGAAGATGTAAAGTTATTAGCTAGACTGATGCGTGCTGAAGCTGAAGGAGAAGGACAACAAGGAATGTTAATGGTCGGAAACGTAGGGGTAAATCGTGTCCGCGGAAATTGTTTAGATTTTAAAAAAATACGTAATTTACGTCAAATGGTTTATCAAAATCCTGGCGGTTTTGAGGCAACGCAAAAAGGGTATTTTTATCAGCGTGCAAGAGAACAAGATATCGCATTAGCAAGGCGAACGATTCAAGGACAACGTTTTTGGCCTGCAAATTTCGCCTTATGGTTTTTTAGACCTGAAGGTCCTTGCCCACCAACTTGGTATGACCAACAAAACTCTGGACGTTTTAAAAAGCACTGCTTCTTCCAACCATCTGCCGGGGATTGCCCTAGCGTATATTAAGGAATGAAAACGAGGAGGGATTTTTGAATGGCACAGCAACAAAACCCGTATTATGGAACAGGTTTTTATCAACCATCTGGAACTTATGCACAACAGCAACAAATGACCCCACAGCAACAGCAACAACAGCAAGCGATGCAACAACAAGCTGCGCAAGCTCAATATGCCGTTTCTCAAGGCATGTTACCATTAGAACAGTCGTATATTGAAAATATTCTTCGCTTGAACAAAGGCAAGCAAGCCACCGTAGTAATGACTTATGAGCGTGGTAGTTCACTCGGTACACAATCTTATACAGGTATTATTGAGGCAGCTGGACGTGATCACATCGTTATTAGTGAACCGCAATCGGGGAAACGTTTTTTACTACTAATGATTTACTTAGATTATGTAGAATTCCCAGAAGAAATTATGTATTTACCTAGTCAACAAGCAACTTATGCTCCAAGACCATAAAAAAAGCTGGCATATGCCAGCTTTTGTTTTTTTATAAACCTTTTACAACTGCAGTTCCGACTAAGATCCATGCCACGATAAACGCTACACCACCAAGAGGTGTAATTGGGCCAAAGAACTTAATACCTGTCGTACTTAATGCATACAAACTACCTGAAAACATAATAATCCCAGCTACCATAAGCCAGCCAGCAGTAGTTAAAAGTGATGATTGAATTTTATCCATTAATAAAGCAACTACGAATAGTCCACCGGCATGAAACATTTGATATGTAACGCCTGTTTTCCAAACTTCTAACATTTTTGCAGAAACTTTATTTTCTAAACCGTGTGCTCCAAAAGCCCCTAACGCAACAGATAGCCCTGCCGCAATACAACCTAGTAAAAAGAAAATTTTCATCTTAATTCCCCTTTTTTTACCTTTATCATAAGCAATTTTTTCATATAAGCCAAACGATTTATCTTCTAAAAATCAAATAAAGAATTACCGTTTGCACCTTCTTCTTTTATATAAACAGGTTCTCCAGAAACCGGCATAACTGGTTGAACTGTCGTCATAGGCTGAGATCCAATTACTTGTGATGGAATCTCAGGTTCTCTATACATAGAAGGCTCAGCTTGTTCATCTAATAATAAATCACATAACGCTCGCACAACTAATAAATGCGCTTTTGATTGTTGCCCTTCACTGCTTTTTGCCTTTGCAATTTCATTCGCCATTTTATTTAAAATCTTATCGCTCGATATTTGCATTCCTTGTCACCTCTTACTTTGTAGTTCTTTCTCAAATTGTCCTAGCTTCTCTACTGAACCAAACACTATTATCATATCATGTTCTCGTAGTTTTTCCTGCCCCGTTGGATTATGTATAACATCCCCATTTCTCAAAATCGCTAAAATTGTTACATCAAATTGATTTCTCACATCACTCTCTAGTAACGATTTACTAGCTAAAATAGAACCTTTGCCGACTGCAATTTCTTCAATTACAAATGACTGTTCCACGCCATATAGTACTGTATCAATATAATGAACTGTTAGCGGATTCGCAATACCTTTTGCAATATGAATTCCTGCCATGCTAGATGGATTAATCACCTTATTTGCCCCAGCACGCTTTAATTTGTCTTCAGTTTCCGGTTTTTCCGCCCTTGCCACAATTTTAATTGCATCGTTTAGCCCTCTTGCCGTTAATGTAATAAATACATTTTCAGCATCATTTGCTACGATAGCAACTAAACCAGCTGCCTTTGAAATTCCAGCATGATGTAACACTTGGTCTTCCGTTGCATCTCCGTGTACAAATAAAAGCTTTTCCTGTTCCAATATACTCTCATCTTTATCAACAACGACAAATGGGATTTTCTTTTCTTGCAATTCATGTACAACTTGAAGCCCCACTCTACCGCAACCACATACGATAATATGATTTTGTAACTGTGCTATTTGTTTACCCATCTTCTTCCTCCGTACTGCATGAAATAAATTCCCTTCAATAATCATAGCTGCCACTACACCAATTGCATACGTAACAATACCGACACCAACAGGTATAATAAGGAGTGCAAATACTTTCCCCGCTTGCGTTACAGGAACGGCATCTCCGTATCCAACAGTCAATACAGTAATCATCGTCATCCAAAATGCTTGAAACAAACTAATCTCTTCAATCATCATAAATCCTAGCGTTCCTAGAATTACAACAAAAGTCATACATATAACTGCTATCCATAATTGCTTACGTGCATTCATATTGCGCTTCAACTCTTTTCTCTATCTACAATCTTTGCCAGTGGAAATGAAATACATATATACTAGATACGGAATCTATGAAAGAGGTTGATATAATGAAAACATTTCTTTCCGCCTTACAATGGGCACTATTTATTTTAGCTGGAAGCCTTATTGTACCAATTAGCGTCGCAACTAATTATGGTCTCGATGGCGCTGAAGCTATTGCATTCGTACAAAGAACATTATTTGTTCTTGGCTTTGCTGGCCTACTGCAAGCTATATTTGGGCATAAACTTCCTATTCAAGAAGGTCCTGCTGGACTTTGGTGGGGTATTTTCTCCCTTTATGCAAGTTTAGGTGTCGTATTATTTGGATCCAGCAATGAAACGCTTAAAGTCCTTCAGTACGCTTTCCTATTAAGTGGTATCATTTGTATTATTCTTAGTGTTTTTGGACTCATCGATAAACTAGTCCGCTATTTTACACCGACAGTCATTGGAACATATTTATTTCTTCTTGTCGCGCAACTTAGCGGGTCCTTCTTAAAGGGAATGTTCGGCCTTGACGGGCAACATACAGAAGTACAAGCTGACGTATTTATTCTTTCACTCATTGTTATTTTACTATCCTTTTTCATCATGAAGCTACCTATTATTGGACAATATTCCGTTCTTTTCAGTATCGTCTGCGGCTGGATATTATTCGCATGCTTCGGATTATCTAATCCAGTAACGCCTGTGACAGATATAATCCGTTTTCCGTCTCTATTTGTTTTCGGAATGCCTCGCATTGAATGGAACATGGCAATTACGGTAGTTTTCGTTACACTATTACTTCTAACAAATATGTTGGCAAGTATTCGCGTTGTGCAAAGGATTGTCTCTAAGTATGAAAAGGATGCCGCACCAGATCGCTTCAAACAAGCCGGCATTATAACAGGGATCAATCAATTATTAGGCGGTCTATTCTCAGCTATTGGACCTGTCGCGATTTCTGGATCAGCAGGATTTATTGCAACGACTAATATTTATAAACGACTCCCATTTATGTTAGGGTCAAGCTTTATTATTTTCGTTAGTATATTCCCGAAGATTACTTCATTCTTTGCGGCGATACCTGTCGCAGTCGGATATGCTGCCATTTACCCTGTATTTGCAAGCATGATTGGTCTTGCCTTTCGCGAATACGAAACAGTACAGGATAAAGAACGATTATTTAAAGTAGCGGGTCTTTCGATCTTTACAGGAGTCGGAGTTATGTTTGTTCCAGCAGGAGCATTTTCTACACTCCCGCCGTTTCTAGCATCGTTTTTAAGTAACGGTCTTGTTCTCGGATCTGTAATGGCAATTTTGCTCGAAATACTATTTTCTCGTTCTACAGAAAAACAACCATCGTAAATTGGAAAACTTCCATTATTGCACTCTATCTTTAGAGTTGTTACGATAATGATAAAGTGCAACTTTGATCAATGAGAGCCACTCATCTTTACTAATGATTAGCTCTCATCGATCGGGCATTAGCAGTATAAATTATCATGGGCAACGTGCTCGTGATAATTTATACTAAAAATACAGAACTTCTCCTAGCTTCACATAAAGAAGTTCGATTTCTTACTATATATTCCCCAATATCTTCATAAAACTTTATTTCTATTTCAACAAAGAGAGGAATTTTCAATATGACTTATAAAATGATTGTTTTAGACTTAGATGATACTTTATTACGTGACGACCATACCATTTCACCTCGTACGAAAGAGGCTCTAATGACTGCACAAGAGCAAGGTGTAAAAGTTGTACTTGCTTCTGGACGTCCAACATTCGCAATGCTTGCAATCGCAAAAGAGTTACATTTAGATGAGTTCGGTAGCTTTATTCTTTCATTTAATGGTGCAAAAATTATTAACTGTAAAACAGATGAAGAATTATTCAGTAGTACATTACCCCCTGAAATCGTTCACAGTCTATACGACATTAGTAAAGAAGAAAATATATGGATTCACACATATATTGGGGACGATATTATCACGGAAGAAAATAACTCTTATACAGAAATTGAAGGTCAAATTACAGGTATGCCAATCGTAGAAGTAAATAACCTGAAAGAAGCTGTGCAACAACCAGTTGTAAAAGTATTAATGGTAGAAAATCCAGAACATTTACAAACGGTAGAATCAAAACTACAAAAACAACTAGAAGGCCAATTAAGCGTTATGCGTTCTAAACCATTCTTCTTAGAATTTACTGAAGCTGGTGTTACAAAAGGAACGAGCTTAAACCAACTGATTCAAAAACTTGGCATTAAGCGCGAAGAAGTTATCGCAATGGGCGATAGCTATAACGATCAGGCAATGATCGAATTCGCCGGTCTTGGTGTTGCAATGGGCAATGCACCAGATGATATTAAAGAAATTGCAAACTATGTAACAGATACAAATATGAACGATGGCGTTGCAAAAGTTGTAGAGAAGTTCGTACTAAAAAGAGAAGCACTTGTTTAATATTTTCACTCATAAAACCTATTTGAAGTCAAACACTTCAAATAGGTTTTTATTTAAATTCTCATGCTTTTGTGACTATATTTTGAACTTTGCACTATTCTCGTAGTGTAAACTTTCTTTTTGTATATAATGAAACAAAATAGACTATTTTATTTTGAAAAAGAATACAAATTTACTATAAACAAGCATACGTTAAAGGAGGCTACTTTATGTTATCTACACCAATCGGACGATTAAGAGCAATCGGCTTAATTGAGGGGATTTCTTTCCTATTACTATTATTTGTAGCAATGCCATTAAAATATTTTGCAGGATTTGCAACAGCCGTTAAAATTACAGGTATGGCTCATGGTGTTTTATTTATTCTATTTATCTTTGCGGTAATTCAAGTAACAATCGTACACCGCAAATCAATTGCATGGGCACTTGGGGCATTTGTTTCATCAGTTATCCCATTCGGTACTTTTGTACTAGATGCAAAATTAAAGAACGAGCAACAATAATAACAAAAAGGTAGTTAACGACTGTTAACTACCTTTTTTATTTACAAATTTGGAATTTCCCAATCAATTTCTCTTTCGCCCATATTAGCTAAAATCGTATTTACTTTAGAGTATGGCCTACTACCAAAGAAACCACGTCTTGCCGATAATGGGCTTGGGTGTACAGATTCGATAATATGATGATTCGGATTCGTAATTAACTTCTTCTTCGCCTGCGCATGGCGCCCCCACAATATGAAAATAACTGGCTTTTCACGTTCATTCAACAGTTCAATCACACGATCTGTGAAGTGTTCCCATCCTTTTCCCTTATGAGAATTTGCTTCACTTTGACGAACTGTTAATACTGTATTTAGTAGTAATACTCCTTGCTCTGCCCACTTTACTAAATAACCGTTATTCGGAATTTCATAACCATATTCCTCTCGAAGTTCTTTATACATATTTAACAATGATGGTGGTGTTTTAACACCAGGTTGTACAGAAAAACTTAAACCATGCGCTTGATTCGGTCCATGATATGGATCTTGTCCTAAAATAACAACCTTTGTATTTTCATAACTTGTATACTGAAGAGCGTTAAAAATATCTTCTACCTTCGGATAAACAACATGTGTACTATACTCTTCTTTCAAAAAACCAGCCAACTTGCGATAATATTCTTTCTCAAATTCTGGTGCCAATAATGGTCCCCAATCATTTTTTAAAACATTTTCCATACTTTCACTTCCTGTTCAATTAATTCACCATATCCTGCTTTGTAAATACTACAAATGAAATAATAAGAGATACAACTCCCCAAACAGTTAAATTCATTAAAGAAAATCCCATGGATAAACCTTGTAATGCAGGTAGTTTCCCTGATAAATAATCCGTTAATGATAAATTCACACTAAAAATATATTTCGCACCTTCCCAAGATGTTGCGAATGAGCTTAAAATACCACCTGCGATTAATGCGGCTAGCATAATGCCCATACCAGCTGGTGTATTTCGAATTAAAACAGAAACCATAAATGATATAGTTCCGACAACGATAGCAACAAACCAAGCTAATCCGTACGCCATCAAGATATATTGCCACTGCGGAATAAGATGTACAAAATTCGTATTTAACATTTCCTTATCGATAACAAACCCAGTTAAAACGGGTAAATTCCATCCTGAGTATCCAAATACAAGCCCCGATAATACGTAAGCAAACAAACCGACAAGAAGCAGTATGAGTGAAATGAAAAATAACATCGTCACGTACTTACTAAGGAGTATTTTCCAGCGCCGGATCGGCCGTGTAAGTAACATCTTCATCGTTCCATCACTTCGTTCTCCTGAAACAATATCAATAGCGACAATCATTACGAGAAGCGGAATAAACAATGTAATTCCTTGCTCAATAAACGCCCTTACAAAAGTAGGTGCGCCCGGTGCCATCGGGTTAATATCATGATCTAAATAATATTGTTGTTGCTCCACTCTTACCTTTAACCAATCACGCCATTCTTCTGGTAATCTAGAGTTGTTCAAGCGATTTTGAGAATCAACAATTTGTTGTTGTAATGACACTTTCCAATCCGTTGTACCGAGCCTTTTTTGTGTCGTTTCTACTTCACGGTACTGCGCATACACGAAAAGCGGAATCAAGATTGCTAAAATAAGCATGACAACAACAATCCGTTTCTTACGATAAACCTTTTCTGATTCGTTTAAAACTAGATTCGCAAATTCACGCATGTTGCTCACCCCTTGTGAGTTCAATAAATAAATCTTCTAGCGTAAATACGAGCTCCTTAACGCTATGCACATCTATCCCATTTTGAACAAAATGTTTATTCCAACTGCTTATAGATGCAATATCCATGCGGCATAGTAATCGATCGCCTTCTATACTCACTTCTCTTACTTCTTCAGCATCTTCTAGCATATTTTTCGCCTTAGAAATCGGTGTAACAATCCATTCTACACGATCACTTGCTGTTTTAATTAACTCTTCAACCTTGGCAACTGTTATCATTTTTCCTTTATGAATAATCGCCACACGGTCACATATCATTTGTACTTCGCTTAGCAAGTGACTTGAAATAAACACACTCATGTTTTCTTCTTTCACAAGCTTATGTATAAATTCCCTAAGTTCTCTAATTCCAGCTGGGTCTAAACCATTTGTTGGCTCATCTAATATGAGCAATTTTGGATTTCCAAGAAGCGCTTGCGCAATGCCAAGGCGCTGTTTCATACCGAGTGAGTATGTTTTTACCTTATCGTGAATTCTTTCATCTAAATGAACCATTTGAGCAATTTCAATAATACGTTCATCTGATATATCACCTAGCATACGGGCAAATTGTTTTAAATTTTCCCATCCCGTTAAATATGTATACAGTTCTGGGTTTTCAACGATACTCCCAATTTGACGCATCGCTTCTCTGAAATTTTCCTTAATAGAATAACCACCGATAGAAATCGTACCTTCTGTTTCTTTAATCAATCCAACTAACATTCGAATAGTAGTTGTTTTTCCGGCACCATTCGGTCCTAGGAAGCCAAACACTTCTCCTTGTTTTACATCGAAGGAAATATTCTCTACAATTGTCTTCTTTCCAATTACCTTCTTCACGTCTCGTACGGAAAGTATCGTCGTCATTTTACCCCTCCTTGTTCTAGTTTTAATTTACTCGCAACATTTTGAACTAATCGGTCCGCCATATATGTATACCCTACTTCATTCGGATGGAAATGATCGGAGTATAATAAATCTTTCCCGCGGTTTTGGAATAAATCAAATGTCGGTGTAATATATACATTTTTATCATTTAACGCTAATTTTTCTAAAGATGCATTCCAGTCTACAACAATGTTTGAAGAACCTTTTAAATCTTCTACATCTTCAAAAGGATTATATAAACCTAGCCAAAAAATAGGACTATCTGTATTTAACTTACGAATTTCTTCTATAATTTTCTTTGCTTCATTCTGGAATGTTTCTGTATCAGGACGGTATGTTTCTAAATCTACCTTTCCAAGCGATTCCCAACCTGGAAATAAATCATTCCCTCCAATCGTTAAAACGATTACATCTGCTTGCTTAATTGAATATTGAGCACCACTACTCTCCATTTGTTTTAATAAGTCAGGCATTTTCGCACCACTAACAGCTAAGTTCGTTAAAGCAACCTTTTGCTTATAATCTTTTTGTAAATCTTCTTTCACCCTTCCAATATAGCCAATTCCTTCTTTATCACCAACACCGCGTGTTAATGAATCACCTAAACTAACGATTTTTAACGTTCCCGTTTTCTTTTTCTCTTTTGCCACTACATCGGTCTTTTTAATTAAATTTGAAGCTTTCGGATTTAACACATCATTTACACCTGAAACAAAGCCATATGCAAATAAACAGAAAGATGCAATTGTAATGAGTAGAATTACTTTTACTACTTTTGATCTCATATCAAAACCCCTTTTAGCCCTCATAGATTGTCCATAATTATACCAAACGCAATTTTGAAAAGCGATTTTCACACCTTATCTATTATGTTGTTTCCCTATGTACTAATTCTGGCAATAGCTCTACATGCTTTATATCGATTTTCTCATCATTAATCTTGTCATATAACAATTCAAATGCCTTCACACCAACATTTTTACTACAATACGAAATCGTCGTAATACCTAAAGTGTCCGCCACATCTTGATCATCACAACCGATAATCGTAATATCTTCCGGAATACGAATTCCTTGTTTTTTCGCTTCCGTTACCATTCCCGCCGCAATATGGTTGCAAGATACAAGAAACGCGGTTGGTTTTACTGACATATGGACCCATTCCCTAATCACATTACGCCCATCTTCCACTGTAAAACAGCCTTTAAACTTCCAGGCCTCCATCGGTGTTACAGCAATCTGTTGAAGCGAATCCTCATACGCTTGTTTTCTTCGCTGACTATTAATGCTATTACTTCTTCCAATGCAATACCCAATACTTGTATGGCCGGCATCTATTAAGCTCTTCATCCCGCGCGAAAAGACTTTATAGTAATCAATATGCACACTCGAAATGAAATTCGAGTCTATTTCTTCACACATAACAATTGGACCAAATTTCGTATATTCTTCAAGCTTTTCCTTACTATTTGCTCGGGAACATATAATAACCCCATCAAGCTTTTTCATTTTTAACATATTCAAAATTTCTAATTCTCTTTCCTCACTATAATTCGTCTGACAAAGCATCATATTATAGTTATTCTTTGCTGTTTCCTTTGATATTCCCTCGATAATAGCGCTATAATATTGATCATTTACGTGCGGTAATAAAACACCAATGACATTCGTTTTTCCTTTCACTAAATGAATTGCATTCACATTTTGCGTATAATTTAATTCTTCTATAATTGCTAAAATTTCTTTTCGTTTCTGTTCATTCACATATGGATGATTATTCAGTACACGTGAAACAGTTGAAACAGATACTCCAGCAAGTTCAGCAATCTTCCTTATATTCGTCATCTCATTTTCCCCTTCTCTGCAAAAATTCTCCCTTGACCTGGTAAGCTTTCCACAATATATCCTTTCCTAGCAAATATATTTTGAAAGGATATACAACTATGCTTCGATTCAAATTAGAATATATATTTTTCATTGGCGGTCTACTCACTCTCGCCATCGGTATTAATATGATGACGACAATTACTTCCTTTGGACTTAGCCCTTATGATTCCTTCTTTATTGCACTATATCAAAATTTTGGGATAAGTATCGGTTTTTGGATTTTCATAATTAACTTTGCTTTTACCCTTATCGTACTCTTTTGGAATAAAAAACAAATTACGATCGGTACAATTGTAACGATGGCTCTTATTTCTCTTTTTGTTGATTGGATTGGTTCCATGCCAACTATTATGGACGCTATCCGTTCTCTTCCAAAATATATAACACTTATTTGCGGAAATCTATTCGTTGGAGCTGGAATTGGTCTTTACGTCTCTACAAACCTTTGCGCAGCACCTCAAGAAGCTTTCGTTTTAACCGTTTCTGAGAAAAAGAAATGGACATTTAGAAGAACAGAAATTTCGTTAGCGTTTTTATTTTTAACATTAAGCTTCCTATTAGATGGACCTATCTATTTTGGAACAATCATCTTATCCTTTACAACAGGCTGGATTATCCAAGCATTTATTCAAATTGGTACGAAGATTTTAAATAGAAAAGAGCCTATTAAGCAAGCTGCTTAACAGGCTCTTTCTGTTTTATGAGAAGAGATACTACTTAGCATCTCCTTCAATTCGATAGTTTGCTTTCAAACAATCTATTTCTTCATACCCTTGCAACGTATGTAGAATATAATCATAATCAGCGAGAGACGCACGATGCGTCACAATTACAATTTCAGCCTTCCCTTTCTCTTCAAGCGGCATTTGAATAATCTTTTCAAAGCTAACGCCACGCTCAGAGAACAATGCAGTAATTTTTGCAAATACACCAATTTCATCTTTTACATGAAGTCTTAAAAATTTCTTCACAACAATTTCGTCTGGTTCTTTTAATACTTTTTTATACTGCGGGGATACCGCACTATTTCCGTTTACACCTAATCGAATATTTTGCATTACAGCTACTAAATCTGAAACAACAGCTGTTGCTGTCGGTAAACTTCCTGCACCTGGCCCATAAAACATCGTTTCTCCGACCGCTTCACCATACACATATACAGCGTTATATTCGTTTTGCACGGCCGCAAGAGGATGTGTATTTGGAAGTAGTGTCGGTTCAACTGTCACCTCTAATTTTTCACCATCTCGCTTCGCAAGACCGATTAATTTAATCGTGTATCCTAAACTCTTACTGTATTCAATATCTTCTTCTGTAATAGAAGTAATCCCTTTTACCTTCACATCTCCAAGCTCTACATTTGTAGAAAAACCAAGGGTAGCCAAAATCGTCATTTTTCTCGCTGCATCTAAACCTTCCACATCTGATGTTGGATCTGCTTCTGCAAATCCAAGTTGTTGGGCTTCTTTTAACACGTCGTTGTATGCTCTCCCTTCATCTGACATTTTCGTCAAAATAAAATTTGTCGTTCCATTTACAATTCCCATTACTTTCGTAATAAGATCTGAAGAAAGTCCTTCTACGATACTTCGTAAAATCGGAATCCCTCCAGCTACACTTGCTTCATAAAATAAATCTGCTTTATTATCTTTTGCTACCGCTAAGAGTTCCGCCCCGTGTAACGCCATTAAATCTTTATTGGCAGTCACAACATGCTTCCCGCTCTGTAAGGCTTGCAAAATATATGCTTTTGCATCATCGATGCCACCCATCACTTCGATGACAACGTCAATATTTGGATTATCTAAAATTTCATTTACATCTTGTGTTAATAGAGTAGAAGGTACCTCTACTTCTCTCTCTTTTTCAATATTTTGTACTAGTACTTTCGTTACTTTTACAGGACAACCTACTTGGTGGATAAGTCGCTCTTGATGATCTGTAATAATACGAACTACACCGCTACCAACTGTCCCAAGACCTAATAAACCAACTTGAATTTCTTTCATAATACTGTCCACCCCTCAAAAATTGTGTTTAGATGAAATTATATGAGTGAAAAATCTGAAAAACAATGTTTTTTGAACATTCGGAAAAATATAAGTTAATCTTTACAAAGAAAACGTTACCACGTGTTACACAATCTTTTTTTATAATACATAAGGGGTTTCTTGATACACGTAATAATTCAGCCAATTAGAGAATAATAGATTCCCATGGCTTCTCCACCTTACAAGTGGTTTCTCATCTGGATTATTATGCTTAAAATAATTTTTCGGCACATCAATATTTAACCCTTTTTGGCGGTCCCGTTCGTATTCTTGCTTTAACGTATCACAACTATATTCACTATGCCCGAGCGCAAACACTTGCCTTCCTTCTTGCCCAATGACAAGGTGAACACCCGCTTCCTCAGAATTTGCTAATAATGTTAAGTCTGTCACCTCTCTAATATCACGCTCTCGTACTTCTGTATGACGAGAATGCGGGGCAAAAAACAATTCATCAAACCCTTGTAACAATTTCACATGTTGCTCACGAACTTCATGTTCAAATACACCGAACATTTTTTCCTTAAGAGGATACTTTGGAACACCATAATGATGATACAAGCCAGCCTGTGCCCCCCAGCAAATATGAAGCGTAGATGTTACATTCTTTTTTGAATACTCCATAATACATTTAAGCTCTTCCCAATAATCTACCTCTTCAAAAGAAAGAGTTTCAACTGGTGCTCCTGTAATAATAAGTCCATCAAATTTCTCATTCTCAATATCACGAAATGTTTTATAGAAACTCGTTAAATGGTCCTGCGCTACATTGCGAGACAAATGTGATTCCATATGAAGTAAGTGAACATCTAATTGCAGCGGTGTGTTGCCAATTAAACGAAGTAATTGCGCTTCTGTTTCTTGCTTTGTAGGCATTAAATTTAAGATAGCAATTTTCAATGCCCGGATATCTTGTGTTTCTGCTCGCTCCTTCGTCATTACAAAAATATTTTCCTTCTGCAACACTTTGCGAGCTGGTAAATCTCTATCAATTATGATCGGCATGTTCTTTGCCTCCGACTAGCGCTGCTTCTAAATCTGCAATAATATCAGAAACATCTTCTATACCAACCGATAAACGAATTAAATCTGATGTAACGCCAGCTAGACGCTGATCTTCAGCATTTAATTGTCTATGCGTTGTGCTAGCAGGATGTATAACACAAGTTCGTGCATCCGCTACATGCGTTACGAGAGTTGCTAGTTTTACATTTGCGATAAATTCTTTCGCTGCTTCTAATCCGCCCTTAATGCCGAATGTTAAAACACCACTAGCACCTTTTTTCAAATACGTTTGTGCTAACGAGTAATTTTCATTGCTATCTAATCCCGGATAATTCACCCATTCAATACGTTCATGGTTAGCAAGCCACTTAGCAACTGCGAGAGCATTTTCACTATGACGCTCCATTCTTAAATGTAGCGTTTCTAAGCCGATATTGCTAATATACGCATTGAATGGGCTCATACAGTTTCCATAGTCTCTTAATAATTGAACACGTGCCTTCACAATATACGCTGCTGCACCAAAATTTTGAACGTAACTTACGCCGTGATAACTTGGATCCGGTTCAACAAGTTCAGGATATTTCCCATTTGTCCAATCAAAGTTCCCTCCGTCAATGACAATGCCGCCTAAAGAGCTTGCATGACCATCAATATATTTCGTCGTAGAATGAACGATAATATTTGCTCCGTGCTCAAATGCTTGGCATAAATAAGGAGTTGCTAATGTATTATCCACGATAAAAGGTACTTCTAACTCTTTCGCTGCATCTGAAAATTCTTTGAAATTTAAAACGTTCATCGCTGGATTTCCTAACGACTCTGCATAAACAAGTTTCGTCTTATCATTAGCAAGGGCCACAATTTCATCAGCACTTAAATTCGGATTAAAGAACGTAACGTCAATACCAAGCTTACGCAAACTTACTCCAAATAAATTAAACGTTCCGCCATAAACTGTGGAAGAACAAAGCAAGTGGTCTCCGCTACTACAAATATTTAAAACAGCAAGCATAATAGCAGCCTGCCCAGAAGCCGTTGCAACAGCTCCTACACCACCCTCTAAATCCGCTAACTTTTGCTCAAATGCAGCTAAAGTAGGATTTCCAATACGCGTATATATATATCCTTCTGCCTCTAAATTAAATAGCGCTGCTAAATCATCTGAAGTATCGTATTTATACGTTGTACTTTGATAAAGTGGCAAAACACGCGGTTCACCATTCTTTGGTGTATAGCCACCTTGCACACAAATTGTTCCTTTTCCCCATGATTCTCCCATCTCTCATTCTCCTTTCTTTTATACAAAATAAAAAACTGCTCCTTTCCTGAAAACAAGAAAGGAGCAGTTTGAAAACACGCTCTAAAGGCTCTTTCTTATCTTTCAGGATTATTACCTGCAGGATTTGGCACAATTCCGTTATACGGCTGTTGCCAAGGTTTCATCGGGCCTGTCCCTCCACCTTTTCTTGATAAGACTATGCAATTACCGTTGATTTTATAGCAATAATTTCCTAATGTCAATCAGTTTTTCTGAATGTTCTAAATTAAACACGAAGAATTTGACATACATAACAAAAGAAATATATTCCATATTCATTTGAAAAAGACCTTTTAAAACCCTCGATTACTATATAAAATTAAGTAAGTAGTTTAACTGTATACATTTCAAATTCTCACGATACCTCAATATATTTAATAAGCCAACCTCTCAAAAAAATACTATATATATTCATTTCATTTCACAGGAGCATATTTAATGGAATCATGATGTAGACCATGTACATATCTTATTCAAGGCACATCCGAATACAGAAATGACAAAGTTCATTAATGCTTATAAAAGTGCAAGTTCTCGACTAATCAAGAGAGACTTTCCCCATGTGAGAAAGAAACTTTCGAAAGAAATGTTTTGGTCAAGAAGCTTTTGCTTGATTACTACGGGTGGTTCGCCGATAGATGTAGTAAAGAAATATATTGAAAATCAAGGGAAAAGTGAGGTATAGGCAATGTTAAAATCATACAAATATCGTATCTATCCAAATAAAGAACAACAAATGTTTTTCTCAAAAACATTTGGATGTGTTCGATTTGTATACAACAAGATGCTTGCAGAGAGAATCAAATCTTATCAAGAATCACAGGATAAACTTGATAAATCTGTTAAATATCCCACGCCTGCACAATATAAGGCTGAATTTCCATTCCTAAAGGAAGTTGATAGTCTTGCGTTGGCGAATGCTCAAATGAATTTGAATAAAGCATACGCTAACTTTTTTCGTGATAAATCTGTTGGATTCCCGAAATTCAAAAGTAAAAAGGATAACCATCGTAGTTATACAACAAATAACCAAAAAGGCACGGTTTACATTGAGAGTGGTTATATTAAGCTGCCAAAACTAAAGACCTTGGTAAAGATTAAACAGCACAGGCAATTCTTTGGATTAATTAAGTCTACTACAGTGTCTCAAACACCTACTGGTAAATACTTTGTATCGATTTTAGTAGAAGAAAATGAGCAATTGTTTCCTAAAGTTGATACAAAAGTTGGTATTGATGTTGGGCTAAAAGACTTTGCAATATTGTCTAATGGCAAGAAATATGAGAACCCTAAATGGTTGAGAAAAGCGGAAAGAAGATTAGCTCTTCTGCAGCGCTCTTTGTCGCGTAAAAAGAAAGGTTCAAACAATAGAAACAAGGCCAGGTTACAAGTTGCAAGACTTCATGAGAAGATTGCGAATCAACGCAATGATTTTCTTCACAAGATAAGCAATGAAATCACAAACGAAAACCAAGTAATTGTGATTGAGAACTTGAAAGTGAAGAACATGCAAAAAAATCACAAATTAGCAAAAGCAATCAGTGAAGTATCTTGGGCTAAATTCAGAGAGCATCTTGACTATAAAGCAATATGGAAAGGTCGCGATTTGATAATCGCACCTAAGAATTATGCGAGTAGCCAATTGTGTTCTTGCTGTGGTTATAAAAATAAGGAAGTCAAGAATCTAAGCCTTAGAGAGTGGACTTGCCCTGAATGCAATAGCCATCATGATAGAGATGTAAACGCAAGTATAAACTTACTAAAATTAGCCATGTAATTGGTATTTTCTTTAGGGGTAGGTACTACCCTTATAGCTTGGTAAATATAGATAGCTAATAAAAGTATCTACTTCCCAAGAAGCTCCCACTTCAAACAGTCCGTAAGGACGTTAAGTGGTGAGTAGTTCACTCCTTTCGACATTAGAACTTACATAACGGAGGTATAACATGACAAACACAAAGGACATGCACTATATACTCGTCCTATACGGCATTCTTTTAGGCTCTATAGTAGGAGCAACAGTCTGGCTATTTTTAGTTACAATAAATATCGGCATTCACTTTATTTGGGGATACTTACCTACTATTTTCTCTTCTCCCCCGTATTACACTATTTGTGTAACAACTATCGGTGGTATTCTCGTTGGTTTAACCCAAAAATACTTCGGCACATATCCACGTCTTATGCCGGAAGTGATGGGTGAATATAAAAAAACAGGTAGAATTGAATACCGTTTTGTACATAAAGCTACTTTAACTGCGATTATCGTTTTAATATTTGGAGCTAGCTTAGGTCCCGAAGCAGCACTTGTTGGAATTATCGGTGGACTTTGTACATGGGTAGGGGATCGCTTTACATTTGCCTTAAAAGGAATGAATGAACTAACAGAGGTTGGAATTGGCGCTACTTTAAGTGTAATTTTTAACGCGCCATTATTCGGTTATTTAGCTCCAAATGAAAATGAGGGTGAGCAAATTAACGAATTTTCTAAAGGAAAAAAAGCAATTGTATATTTAGCTACCACTTTCGCTGGCTTTTCCGTTTATTTATTACTTAGTAAATTCGATAATCGCGGATCCTTTATCGTTGATTTTGGGGAAGGTTCCCTTTCTCTTAATGAATGGATCGCCTTTCTACCACTTGCTAGTATTGGTGCTATAGTTGGTTTCTTTTATTTCAAATTTGAATTCACATTAGAGAAATTAATCCATCCCTTCAGGGAATACAAACTATCACTTGGTATTATCGGTGGTATTTTATTAGGAATTACAGGAACTTTTCTCCCGTACACGTTATTCTCAGGAGAACACCAATTAAAAGATTTAGTCGTTGAATGGAGTCACTTGTCCTTCTGGGTATTACTTCTTTCAGGTGTTTTAAAATTATGTATTACTGCCGTTTGTTTAAATACAGGCTGGCGCGGTGGACATATTTTCCCAATTATATTTGCTGGATCTAGTATCGGATATGCTATAGCTTCCATTATCCCGATAGATCCAATCGCTTCGGTAGCCATCGTCACGACAGCAATTTCAAGCTATGCATTAAGAAAACCAATTGCTATAACATTACTATTACTCATGTTTTTCCCGCTCAATTTACTATTACCGATGCTTGGAGCGGCAGCGATTGGTAATGCATTTCCACTTCCTAAAAATAACGAAGCTACAAACGAATAAAAATAGGCAGTAGGGACAAAAGTTCCACTGCCTATTTTTATTACACACGTTGCTTCAATAACGCGTATAACTCTTCAAAATTTTGTACTTCATATGTTGGCACAATCTCGCTATTATTTGATTTCTTTTCTGGATTAAACCAACAAGTATCAATTCCCGCTACATATCCACCTTTCATATCAGCACTTAACGAATCCCCAATAATGAGCCCTTCTTCAGGGGAAAAATTAGGAATTCGTTCAAAAACATAATCAAAATACTCTTTCATCGGCTTTTGGAATCCCGTATCTTCAGAAACGAAAATATCTTTAAACAAGGCATGTAATCCTGCATTACGTAAACGTTTATCTTGCGTCTTAGAAATACCGTTTGTCACTATATATAAATCGTACTCACTTTGAATTTGACTTATAAATTCAAACGCACCTTGCATAAGTTGGTCTCCTTCTTCTAAGTAGCTACGATAATTATTTTCGAATAATACTCCATCTACTTCTTCCCCGTACTCTTTAAACAAAATTGAAAACCGCGTATTTACAACTTCATCACGGTTCATTTCACCTTCCTCAAAAGCATCCCAAAGACTTTTATTAATTTTTTTATAGTGCCCTTCAACCTCGCTAGTTAGAGGAATCCCTTTCTCTTCAAACAGCATACGTAACGCCATTTTCTCCGCCTTCTGAAAATCTAACAATGTATCATCTACATCAAATAGCAATGTTTTATATTTTTTCATAAGCCCTTCACACTCTCTTTTCTACAAAAACAAATTTACGTAAATCGTATCATTCCTTCTTGTAAACATAATAGGAGATATCTCATACTAAACATGAGGTGAAAATATGAAAGTCAGCAAAAATAGCGAAGAAATCTCTCATTACATGCAAACTTACAACGTCCATACTCTTTTTTCTTTTAATGTCTTACCGTATGCTGAACTACATTCCTTTCAAAAGAGAGAAAGGATATGTAATGAAGGCGTTGATGTTCCTTATCTTTATTACTTAATTTCCGGAAAAGCGAAAATATATATGAGTCACAAAAACGGGAAGGTCTCCTTAATTAACTTTATTCAAGCACCTTCGTTCATTGGAGAATTAGGGTTAATTGGCGTTGAATCCGTTACGAAAACGGTGGAAGTGATTGAAGATTGTATGTGCTTAGCGCTCCCTCTTAAAGATTGTCAGCATCTTTTATTGCAAGATGCTACCTTTCTACAGAAACTATGTAAATTTATCGGCGAAAAAACAATTAGCCGAACAGAAAGTTACGCCAAAAACAATAGTTATCCGTTCGAAAATCGATTAGCGGCTTTTATTCTATTAACAGAACAAAATAACAGTTATACAGAAAAACATACCGAGGCTTCGGAATACTTAAATGTCAGCTACCGCCATCTTTTATACGTATTAAACCAGTTTTGCCAGCAAAATTACTTAAAAAAAGACGGAAGAACCTATTACATACAAGATCGAATTCAATTAGAAAAACTGGCTGATGAACTTAAAATATAAAAAAGTAGCATTAACGTTTACCTGTTAATGCTACTTTTTTCGAGTGACGATTCTATTTTCAATTAAAATTTACTTGCCACTTTAGCTGCTTCTTCAAGACCAGCTGTAATGATTTCTTCTGCTTTATCTGGGAATTGGTTATGTCCTTCAATAACTACTGTTTCCATATTTGTTGCACCGAAGAAGCCCATCATGCTTGCTACATATTTAACAGCCATTTCTACTTCAGCTGCTGGACCTTCAGAATATACGCCGCCGCGCGCGTTTAATAATGCAATCTTCTTATCTCCAATTAGACCAACTGGACCTTCTGGCGTATATTTAAACGTTTTGCCAGCTCGGTTTAAATAATCAATATATGTGTGTAGCACTGCTGGAATCGTTAAGTTCCATAATGGGAAACCGAAAACGACTTTATCAGCTTCTAAAAATTGATTTAAATACTTATCAGCAACTGCTACTGCTTTTGCTTCCTCTTCAGTTAAATCAAATCCTTTACCTGCTTTGAATGTACCATTAATCATATCTACGCCTACATATGGTAATTCTTCTTTATATAAATCAAGTTCTACTACTGTATCATTTGGATGTGCTTCTTTATAGTTTGCTAAAAATGCCTCGTATAATTTCACACTAACTGCTTGTTCCGCTGGGCGGTTGTTTGCTTTTACAAATAAAACTGTTGCCATTGTTTTTCCTCCTAGTACTCACTCTTCTGTTGTTATATGCTTTCAAAAAAGGTATCCCTTGTAATTGTTGTTTTGTTGCTTACAAACATATTTTATCTTTATATCAAGACAATTTCGTCCTCACATAGACGTATTTTTCCATAAAAAAAGTCCACCTTCTAAAGGCGAACTAGGTCTTACGACTTTTGTCTTACACAATTCCATTTTTCACTGCATATAATGCTGCTTGCGTGCGATCAGATAAATTCAACTTACTCAAAATACTACTTACATGAGCTTTTACCGTTTTTTCTGTAATAACTAAAACAGAAGCGATCTCTTTATTACTCATCCCTTTCGCTAATAGCTGCAACACTTCATTTTCTCTCGCCGTTAGCACATCCACTTGAATAGAAGGTTCTTCTTCCTTTTCTTCCACAGGTAATGTTTGAGAGAGAAGAGTATTTGCTATATCTGGATGTAACTGTATATTCCCTTTATACGCACTACGAATTGCCTCAACAAGTTGATCTGGTTCTACATCTTTTAAAATATACCCGCTTGCTCCCGCCCTTAACGCTGGTAAAACATGCGCCTGATCAGAAAAGCTTGTTAATACAATTACTTTCACATCAGGATATTCTTTTTTGATACACGCTGTCGCCTCGACACCATCCATTTCGGGCATATATAAATCCATTAGTACAACATCAGGATTTGTTTCTCCTACTTTCACTAATGCTTCTTTCCCGTTATTTGCTTCTCCAACTAACTCTAAATCTTCCTGTGTACTTAAGAAAAATGCTAATCCTTTTAAAACGACTGTATGATCATCAACTAATAATACTTTTATTTTCACAAACTTCCCTCATTTTCACATCATAATGGTACATTTATTTTTATACTTGTTCGTTTTTTTTCACTTACAATTTTAATTGTTCCACCAATTAGTTCTACTCTTTCGCGCATCGTTGTCATGCCAAGTGACTTCTTCTCTTTTATGTCCTTTTCTATAAACCCATTACCTTGATCCACTATTTCTAATGATACATTGTTCTCAGTTACTTTAAAATAAATCGTCGCTTCCTTTACACCTGCATGCTTACTCACATTGTTTAGCGCCTCTTGTCCAATGCGCCACAGTGCTTCTTCTACTACACGAGGTAAGTCACGAACACCAGTAACTTGCTCCCTAATCTTCAATCCTAAGTTTTCACCGTACTGCTTTAGAGCAGGTAATAACCCTTTCTCTAATCCTGCCGGACGAAGCTGCCAAATTAATGTCCTCATTTCTTTTAAAGCTCCTTGTGCTAATTCACGCATCTCATGCAAAGATTGATCTACCTTTTCATTTTGACCTTTTAAAACTGCCTCAGCGCCTTTTGTCATAAAGGTTAACGAAAATAGCTTTTGTGAGACTGAGTCATGTAAATCTCTTGCCAACCGATTCCTTTCTTCCATTCGTACAAGTTCACGGCGCTGCTCATTTAATCTTAAATTCTCGATTATTAACGAGACATGATTCGATAGCGCTTGGATTACATCTATTGTGTTAACATCAAATTCTCCATTATTCAAACTAACACATAAAACACCAAATATATGATTTTGAATATGTATTGGTGTAGCAATAACAGCTCTATTTAGATGTACACTATGCCCAATTTGATGTTTTAGTAGCACCGGCTCATCTTGTTCTAACGCCTTCTTTGCCGCTTCTTTTACATCCTCTTGTAACTCTTCCTGACTATAGGACGCTCGCAAAGATAATTCCTTTTCTTCCCTAATAAAAAAAGCCACTTGATTCCATTGAAATACTTCACCTATATGATTTACCACTTTTTCAGGTAATACATTAAATTTATGAATCGTTTTTAAATCTTGAATAAAACGTTCCAATTTCACATAATAATGTGCTCTTCGCTTTTCATTTTCATATAATTTTGTTCGCTTTAAGGCCGTCCCAATTTGGAAAGCAACCGATTGAAGTAATACTAATTCTTCTTCCGAAAAATGCGTTTTACCAGGACTTGCCACATTTAACACACCAAACTTTTCTCCTCCAGCCTTTAAAGGAACCGTAGCATGATGAAGAATGCCTTCTGTATCTCCCCAATTATATTCAATTGCATTATTAATTCTTTTACATTCAATAATATTAACGGCTCTCTCCAATTTCCCATCCACAAAGCCACGTAAACACCAACATTCCCCTTCACACATCGGACGTTTATTTTCATATGTAAGTGCCTCTGGCAACTGGTAATCAATCAACTTCGTATACTTCCCATTTTCATCCGCAAGAAAAATCCATCCTGTCGTTAAACCTGTTACACTAAGCAATTTTTCTAGCACCGCTTGCAATACATGGTATGTATCATTTGATGTATTTAGTGTTTCTGCAATTTCTTTTAATATAACTAATTCATTTGTGCGATTATCTCGAAACATAATCAGTCTCCTACACGCAAAATTTTAAATAGCTCCTAAAATAAATCATCTACTTTTCACTTTGTACTTATTCGTAACATTGATATAATGGTGAAAACATAGTTTTCATTATATCACTTGAGGGGGCTTTCATAATGACATTAAATAAAGCACTTACTATCGCTGGTTCTGATACAAGTGGCGGTGCTGGTATACAAGCAGATTTAAAAACATTCCAAGAACTTGGTGTATACGGAATGACATCTCTTACGACAATCGTAACGATGGATCCACATAACGGTTGGGCACATAACGTATTCCCAATCCCAGCTTCTACATTAAAACCACAATTAGAAACGACAATTGACGGTGTTGGAGTAGATGCTTTAAAAACAGGTATGCTTGGATCAGTAGAAATTATTGAAATGGTTGCTGAAACAATCGAAAAACATAATTTCAAAAATGTAGTAGTTGACCCTGTTATGGTATGTAAAGGTGCTGATGAAGCATTACATCCTGAAACAAATGACTGCTTACGTGACGTTCTTGTGCCAAAAGCATTAGTTGTAACGCCAAACTTATTTGAAGCTTACCAATTAAGCGGTGTGAAAATTAATTCTCTTGAGGACATGAAAGAAGCAGCGAAGAAAATCCATGCTTTAGGTGCGAAATATGTCCTAATTAAAGGCGGAAGTAAGCTTGGTACGGAAACTGCAATCGACGTCCTATATGATGGAGAAACATTCGATCTTCTAGAATCAGAAAAAATTGATACGACAAATACACACGGCGCAGGTTGTACATATTCTGCTGCTATCACAGCAGAACTTGCAAAAGGAAAATCCGTAAAAGAAGCAGTAAAAACTGCTAAAGAATTTATCACAGCGGCTATCCGCTATTCATTCAAAATTAACGAATACGTGGGCCCAACACATCACGGTGCATATCGTAAATTCGTTGTATCAAAAGAACTTGTCTAACATATGAATAAAAATACCCACAGAGTTCTTACATTGCCTCTGTGGGTATTTTTATGGGGCTTTACATCTTCTGGTCATCTTACCTTTAAGATGCAGAACTGACCTGATTTCTTCCATTTCTTTTAGAGTAATATAATGCATCATCAGCTGCTTGAATAAATTGATTTGGTGATGACTCAAACTCTGAAATCCCTACCGAAACCGTAATTTTTATTTTTGTTCCATCTAACAATTGAAATGAATGTTTTTCAACAGCTGTACGAATTTGCTCCCCCATACAAATTCCATAAGCTATTTCCCTCTTCGGTATCAAAAGTGCAAATTCCTCTCCACCCTTTCGAAAAGTCAAATCCGGAAATGTTGAAATTTCTCTTAAAATACGCCCTACTTGTTTTAATACTTCGTCTCCTGCAGGATGTCCATACGTATCATTTACATGCTTAAAGTGATCAATATCGATAAGTAATAAACAAAGTGAATCATTTTTCACACGTTTATTACTAATATGACGATTCATCTCTAAATCAAATTGCCTTACGTTTCCTAGACCTGTTAATGCATCTACCGTTGCGTATTGCTTCATCGTTTGAAATAACTCATTAGATTGCAATACGTAATTTGCACTAAAAAACGTGATATATCCTGTAACAATACTAGAAAATAAATATAATCCCACTATGTGGATGTCTTTAATTAACCATATATATAGCGCTGGGATTAGAATAGATAAAATATATGTATGTAACCATGCCCACTTTTCTGCTAAAGAAAGCTTCATACGCGAAATAAAGATACTACCTATCCCTATCGCAATGATTGTATAAAAAGCTACTTGAGAAGCTAATGAATAATCCATAAATAATAATCTAGTTACTAAAATCATACTAACAGCTATAGTACTCGCTATTGGTCCTCCAATTATAACGGCTAGAATGACGGCTAAGTAGCGTAAATCCAATAGGATAGTACCAACATGAACACCGAAATACATTAGTAATATACCTAATATTCCAGTAAAAACACCTACTACACATTTCTGCCAAAAAGAGAACCCTTCTTTTAATGGCTTGTCTCTTAAAAGCTGACCTCCAATAAAAATAAAGGAAAGAATAATTGTTGTGTTTACAAATAGATCCCTTAACATAAAATAATCTCCCTACTTTTCCATCTATCCCTTTCCTTATTTTATTGTATACGAAATCCCTATAATTCCCAAAGCTTTTATTTATTTTTTGCTGTTCCACGTGAAACAGCAAAAAACAAAAAAGGACGAAAGTTCGTCCTTTTTTGTTAACAGCAACGTGATATCTTTCCGCCTTTTGCATTAAACCTAGCTTCTTGCGCCTCAGCAAAAAATTGCTTTTGACATACAACCTCTTCTTCTGGATGATGCTTTTTCATATGCTCTACATATGTTTCATAGCTTGGTACCCCAACGAGTAAACTAATAAAGTGTTTCCTTTTTCCCCATACTTTCCGTAGTCGTTTAAGCATAGTTCCTCGACTCACTTTCATCTCTAGAAATATATGGCGCCTCTTTTAACGGCATCGGCTTATTTCTTAATACTTGAATCCAAATTCGAATTGCAGAAATTAATACAGCGATTACAACTATCATAAAAATCCCACAAAGCGCTGCATCAATATAATCATTGAAAATAATTTGTTTCATTTGAGCGACATTTTTAGCTGGTGCTAACACTTTTCCCTCATCTAATGCTCCCTGAAACACCTTTGCATGAGATAGAAATCCTATTTTAGGGTTTTCATGAAATAGCTTTTGATAACCCGCCGTCATCGTTACAATAAGCAATCCGACAGTTGGAATAAGTGTCACCCAAACATATGCCTTTTTCTCCATTTTAAACAAAATTGTCGTTCCAAGTAATAATGCAATACCTGCTAACATTTGATTTGCAATACCGAAAAGTGGCCATAATGTATTAATTCCACCAAGCGGATCAACTACCCCTTGGTATAAGAAATAACCCCATCCTAATACGCATAACGTTGTAGCTATTACATTCGCTAATGTAGAATCCGTTTTCCCAAATGGCTTATATACATGTCCTAAAATATCTTGAATCATAAATCGGCCTACACGCGTTCCAGCATCAATTGTCGTTAAAATGAATAGAGCTTCAAAGAGGATTGCAAAATGATACCAAAAGGCCATCATGGCTGTTCCACCTATTACTTGTGAGAAAATATACGCCATACCTATCGCTAACGTTGGTGCACCACCTGTGCGTGATAAAATCGTTTGCTCTCCAACGTTTACAGCGAGATCTTTTAGTTCATTTGGTGTAATAGCAAATCCCCATGAGGAAATAACTTGAGCTGCCTGCGAGACATCCGTACCGATAAGTGCTGCGGGACTATTAATCGCAAAATAAGTTCCTGGTGTTAATACACAAGCTGCAATCATCGCCATCGCGGCTACAAATGATTCCATTAACATTGCCCCATAACCGATTGGCTGTGCGTGTCCCTCTTGTTCAATCATCTTTGGTGTCGTACCTGATGAAACGAGAGCATGGAATCCAGACACCGCACCACAAGCAATTGTAATAAATAAGAATGGGAATAAATTTCCAGAGAAAACAGGACCTGTTCCATCGATAAATTTCGAAACTGCTGGCATTTGTAAATCTGGTGCTACAATTAAAATACCAATTGCTAATCCAACAATTGTTCCGACTTTTAAAAATGTGCTTAAATAATCACGTGGTGCTAAAAGCATCCAAACTGGTAAGGCCGATGCGATAAATCCATATACAATAAGCATAATAGCAATCGTTTCACCGCTAAACGTGAACATGCTTGCAAGCGTTGGATGCTCTGCTACATACTGTCCTCCAATAAGAGACAGTATAAGTAGAATAATTCCGATTACTGACCCTTCTCCAACCCGGCCAGGCCTAATGTAGCGCATGTACACTCCCATTAAAATAGCAATAGGAATCGTTGCTGCTATTGTAAACATTCCCCAAGGACTTCCGACAAGCGCCTTTACTACCACTAATGCTAATACCGCTAATAAAATAATCATAATGCCTAAAATGCCTATCATTGCAATAAGCCCTGTAACAGGACCGATCTCATCTTTAATCATTTCTCCTAAAGATTTACCATTCCGTCTCATCGAAGCAAATAAAATTACAAAATCTTGTACAGCTCCAGCGACAACTACCCCAACAATAATCCATATTGTCCCTGGTAAATATCCCATTTGCGCTGCCAAAATCGGTCCTACTAAAGGGCCTGCCCCAGCAATTGCTGCAAAATGGTGCCCAAATAATACCCACTTATTTGTCGGAACATAATCTTTTCCATCGTTTAATGTATGGGCTGGCGTTTGCCTATTATTATCTAAACCAAATACCTTTCTCGCTATAAATCTACTATAAAAGCGGTAAGCAACTGCATACACACATACCGCAGCTACTAAGAGCCACACGGCATTAATAGTTTCACCTTGTGATAAAGCTATTACACCAAAAGCACCTGCGCCTACTGCTGCAATAACTCCCCATAGTAAAATCGACTTCAATGTTTTCACATACAATCCCCCCAATACTATCGCTTAGTGGGATTGTACTAAATTTTCTGAATATTTAATTTGAATCCTCCTTATCATGAAGGATTTTTAGTTTATCATGTTAAAAAATTCGCATTACCTACTATAATTCAATCTTATTTCGAAGTCGTTTCACATAATTACGACTAACTGGAATCGGTTGCTCATCATATTTATCTAAATACAGATTATATGTGCCATTATAATAAGGTTTTAGTTCTTGTACATATGACATATTAATTAAATAACTTTTATGCACACGTAAAAAATCATATACATTTAGCTTATTTTCCAGCTCCTGAAGTGTATATGTTGAAATATACTGATTATTTGTTGTATAAATTGAAACCGTTTTGTTTTCCTTATTTTTGCTTACATATACAATATCTTCAGGGAAAATATACCGAATTCCCTCTTGACCTTCTATCGGTAGTTTTCGCAAATAACTCTTTGCTTTCTCGCCTTGCTCTTTACACATTCTATATAAAAGGAATTGCAAATCTTCCTCACGAAATGGGCGTAGTAAATAATAAAATGCTTGAAAACGAAATGCCGTAATCGACTCTTCTATATCTTCACCCATAAAAATCAATTTCGTATAACAATTTACTTCCCGTAATAAACTCGCATATTCAAAACCAGTTCCATCTAGTAATTTTGAATTCAAGAAAACAAAATCTGGTGTATGCTTTTTCATGATAAATAATGATTCTGTTCCCGTATTCGCTTCAAAACATTCTATATTCCTTATATTTTCAGTAAATTTTTCAGCTAAACTTCTTCGCTCTTCTGCTTCTTCCATGATCAGTAAAATTTTCATTTCTTCAACCACCTAATTCTTTTGTCCATATGTCTTGTTGTATACATTCGCCTTTATAAGAAACATTCCCTTTTTCTTACTATACCATTATTTATCTAAAAAAACAGAAAAAAGGAAACCACGACGGTTCCCCCTGCCCTTTTATTCCATTATTTGTAGGAAGTAACACTCACTGAATGCGAAGAAATGAGTGTTACTTCCCCAAAAACACAATTGGTGCTGGCTAATAATCAGCGAGGGATAAATCCCTCACCGATTAAACTTTCACCTTATACTAATTCTCGTTGCTTCGTTTCTTGCCCAAGTACAATTACAGCAACTACGCCAATTAAAATTGATCCACAGAAAATCGTAAATATTAGTGATAGTGAAGCCTGTGAAGCAACTAAATATCCTACTAATAGCGGCCCAAGAATACCACCAATACGACCGAATGCTGCTGCCATCCCTGCACCTGTACCACGAATAACCGTTGGATACTGTTCCGGTGTATAAGCGTATAATGCACCCCAAGCACCTAAATTAAAGAAGGATAGTAACATGCCTGCTACGATTAATACCGTTAATGACTCCGCCACTCCAAACAAATAAGCACTACATGCTGTACCGATTAAATACGTAACTAAAACGAACTTACGACCAAGTCGTTCAATAAACCAAGCAGCCGTGAAATATCCTGGCAATTGAGCTAACGTCATAATAAGTACGTACTGGAAACTTTTTATTAAACTAAATCCTTTTAATACCATCACACTAGGTAACCAAAGGAACATCCCATAGTACGAAAAGACAACAGAAAACCATAGAATCCATAACATAATTGTTGCCTTACGATATTCCCCAGACCAAACTGACTTTACATTTTCGATAACAGATGGTCTTTTTTCAGCCTTTTGAAATCTCGGAGAATCCGGTAAATTCCATCTTAAATATAAAGCATATAATGCCGGAACCGCGCTCAATACCATTGCAACTTCCCAACCATATTTCGGAATAACAAAATACGAGATAAGGGCTGCAATTAGCCATCCACCTGCCCAAAAGCTTTCTAATAGCACAACTATTTTGCCACGTTCATGCGCTTCAACGCTCTCTGATACTAATGTAGACGCAACTGGAAGCTCTCCGCCAAGCCCCATACCAATTAAAAATCGTAAAACAAGGAACATCGCAAGTGTCGTCGTTAAAGCAGTTAAACCACTACCGATAGAAAATAGTAATAATGTAATAATAAAGACTGATTTCCGCCCTATTTTATCTGATAGTATTCCAAAAACGAGTGCTCCGACTGCCATACCAATCGAATTAATGCTGCCTATCCAGCCCATTTCTTGCGTACTTAATCCCCAATCTTTTTGCAGTGCTACCATTACAAATGAAAGCATTCCAACATCCATTGCATCAAATAACCATCCAAGCCCTGCTATACCAAGTAGCTTTCGCTTCGAAATTTCTTTCACCTTGCCCACAAGAAGTCCTCCTTACACAGCTGTCTTTACACATCATTTTACATGTGTGAATTGTATAAGTAAAATACTTTCGTTCAAAAAATTCTCCTTCATCATTCCCCAAAAATAAAATACTTATCACACTATTTGAGGGCAGTAAGACTCCCACCTCAAAATTCAGCTGAAACAAAAAGGTTAAATTGAAGACCAACTACCATTAAACGTCCAATTGGTGAGGGTTAACCATCAGTGATGGATGAGCAAAACCTCACTTTATTAAAAATGACCAAATAAAAAAGTAGCGATATTCCGCTACTTTTTCGAACGCATGACTTCTTTTAAAAATTCCGCTAATACTAACTGACGACGCCAGCGCGTTGGATTACTACACAATCTATAAAACCACTCTAAGTTAATTGCTTGAATCCATTTTGGTGCACGTTTTACCTCTCCAGCCCATACATCTAAACTTCCGCCCACTCCAACAGCCATCTTCGTTTCTAAACGATGCTTATTAGTTTGGATAAAATTCTCTTGTCTTGGGAAACCAAGCGCGACAAGTAATAAATCTGGTTTTGCTTCTTGAATACGAGAAACGATACTCTCTTCTTCTTCTTGTTTAAAGTACCCATCTTGTGTACCCACAATAGATACTGCTGAATATGTCTTCGTTAAATGATCTGCTGCAGCTTGTACAACATGCGGTTTTGCACCAAGTAAGAAAACAGATACTGGCTTATTCTCCTCTGATAACTTTGCAAATAGATTACACATTAAATCAAAACCTGCTACACGTTCCTTTACAGGTGTACCTAACATACCACTTGCTTTTACAACTCCAATACCGTCAGGTGTAATTAAATCTGTATTTAATAATGTTTTATGGAATGTTTCATCCTTTTTTGCACACATAACAATTTCAGGATTTGCTGTTACTACCTGAAAAGTATGAGTTCGCTCCAATTCTAGTTGTCCCTTCAAATATTGGATCGTTTCATCCATTGTCATTGTAGAAAAAGGAACACCTAGAATATCAACCGTTTTTACTTCCATGATTAACTATCCTCTCTATTTCAGTAAAAGTTTTTTATATGCATTATAAGTATCTTCATACAAATTCTTTAGCGAGAAATGAGTAGATGCATGAGTATATAAACGATTTCCCATCGCTTCTAATTCACCATTCAACCATTTTTCATAAGCATTTTCTAACGCGTTTGCTAACGAATCCGCATCACCAATCGGTACAATCCATCCATACGTATCATCAACTATTAACTTCTTCATATCACCTACATTTGTTGCAATAGATGTTAAGCGTTGATTAGCCGCTTCTAATAAAACAAGAGGGAAGCTTTCGCTATAAGAGGTTAACAAATTAATGTGTGCAGATGCATATAATTCTTTTGAATCTGTACGAAAACCTAGAAAAATCACCTTATCCTCTAAGCCCTTTTGTTTCACCATCTCTTTTAATTCTGCTTCTATAGGTCCATCACCAAGCAAGAGCACCTTTATATTTGGAATTTTAATTTTTTGTAACGCTTCAAATAAAATATCATGACCTTTAACAGGATGAAGACGCGCTACTTGAACAGCTGTAAATACTCCTTCATCAATGCCAAATTCACTTTTATCATAAGGTTTTGCTGGAGTATTATCATACTCGATTCCATTATAAACCGTACAAATCTTCTCTTCTGGTACACCTAGTTTTATTATGTTTCTCTTAAAGTTTTCCGTAATTGCAAAGAATAAATCTACCTTCCTGAAAGAACGTAAATTTAACTTCGTAAATACCCATCCTTTTAATCCCCTCTTCATAAAATCCAACGTTGGATCACTGTGGACAGTCATTATCCATTTCGCTTTTATACCTTTTTTCAAGAGGGAGAGATAGAAATTTGCTCGTGCGCCATGTGTATGCACAATGTCAAATTGATTTTCATTAATAAATGCCTTTATTTTTGAAAGAATTGATAGGTCGTACCGAGATGATTGGGTAAAAACATGCACTTGAATACCAAGGTTTCTCGCCTCTCTAGCAATCGCACCTTCTTCAAATACCATTAATTCCACTTCTTCCTTTGAAAATTGAGATAAAAGTGAAATAATATGTGTTTTCCCCCCACCTTCTTCTGCACCAGCATTTAGATGTAACACTTTCATTTCCTATTTCCTCCACACTTTTTATTTTTACTTACTATAACAAAAATAAAAGCTAACATGCGCTAGCTTTTATTTTTTAATCATTCAATTTCCAAATCAACAAGTAGGTATGCGCTAATAAGGACTAAATAAAAACTTACACCCGGTGCCATTAAAACATGACCAGCTATAAATGAAATACCTAAAGCCAAACCTATTCCAGTCATTATTAATACATATTTCACAGTGAATAATTGTTTGAATTTAGTCAATACAAGTCTAATAATTTTAAATCCAAAGTATACAAAAGGTAGTAAAAGTAACACAAGTCCACCAATTCCAAATGAATAGAACCAATCATGGAAATCTCGTTCAATTAATTTCGGCTCACCTTTATAATTACCTGAATAACCCATACCTAATACTTTTTGAGAAAGAGGAGCTTTTTCATAGTACTCTTTATACTGCTGTTCAAATAATTCCCTGCCACTAAAAATAATAGCCTGTGTTTCCTCTTTCTGTTCTTTTTCTTTTTCAATTTCTTTCTCTTTTTCCGTCTCAATAACGTGAGGTTTATGTTCTTTCAATTCTTCTACTTGTTTCGCATTTTCTTCCTTCTTCTCATTTTGCAGCTTCTCAATTACTTGAAAATGTAGCCCCATATTTTTCATAAATGGTGAGAAAGGAGTGTATGCCATTACCCCTAGAAAAACAGTCATTGCAATCATACCATTTAATACATATGCATTTTTCTTTGCATCTTTACGTTGCATAAATGCCTGAATAAAACACATGATGAACGCAATAATCATTGTAGCAAAAATCGCTCCAAATCCAACCTTTGTACCAACGGCAAACAATGAAAAAATAATCAAAATAGAAGGAATCCAGCAATATATTTTAGACATACTAGTTGTTTTTTCAATAGAATATAAAACAACTATTGGACAAATAATCGCCAGAATTGAACCTAATTCATTCCCTGCATAAAACCATCCACGTGAACCAACCTTTAACCAATCATAACTGTTATAATCTGTTCCTGTTACAACCGAAACTACCATTACTATATTTATAATTAATGCTGCATAGGCAATATTGTTTCGCATTTTAAAATGCCTATTTTCTTTAAGTGATTTAAAGACCAAAATATAGCAAGTAAACATGATAAACGGATATAAAGATTTCGCTATAAACTTAATCTCTTCCCCTAATACGATAGGATCCTTAACCAATTTATTATTAATTAGTCCTATAGTGAAAAAAGCACCCATTCCAATTATATACAGCAAGTACTTAAGATTCCCTCTTTTCCTAGCTTGGAATACAATGTATATTCCTCCTAGGCCCATGACAAATAGACGCGCAAGAACTCCAATGGTTGTATCAATTTTTAAAACCATTATACAAAATGCCGTGAGTAAATCTAGAATTGGCTGTAACATTATAAAAATCAGTAAGAAATTTTCAAATTTACTACTTATACTGTTTTCCTTTAACATTTAAAGCCTCCATAACTATTACATAATTTCAACCTATAGAATAAACATTTTTTATTCATCTCAAATGTTTATTATAACATAACCTTATTGTTAAACTATCCGATTTATATACCAATTTTTATAATAGAAAAGGTAATAAATTTGTATTTTCAAACGCTTTCTTTCCTAATTTATTCTTTTTTTTTACACGTAAAGAAAATACATTGTTATTTCCAAAACTTTAGTGTATATTTTTTCTCTGGAACATCTTTATAAGGAAGGAATTAGAGCCATGTTATTAATCGATATATTTACGTTTCTTGGCATTATCGCCGCTGCCATTTCTGGTACATTAGTTGGTTTGAAAAAAGATTTAGATTTATTCGGTGTCCTTTGTTTAGCTGTAGCTACTGCGCTCGGCGGCGGTATTATTCGTGATATTATGATTGGTAACCTGCCTCCTGTCGCATTTGTAAAACCTATTTACTTTTTCGTAAGCGTATTATCAGCATTATTTACTTGTATGTTTTTTGAGCGCATCAATAAACTTCAAGTCGTTATTATGCTTTCTGATGCTGTTGGTTTAGGTGTATTTACAGCTATTGGTGCAAATGCAGCAATGTCACATCACGTTGACGCCTCGTTTTTAGTAGTTTCAATGGGCGTCATTACAGGTATTGGAGGCGGTATTTTGCGTGACATTTGCGCTCAAGATATCCCTTACGTATTCCGAAAAGAAATTTACGCAATCGCTTCTATCTTAGGAGCAATTAGCTTCCTAATCACACATGCAATGGGCGCGCACGTATTAGCCTTCTATGTTTGTTTATTAGTAACATTCGTTATTCGTGTCGTGACTGTAATATATAATGTACATTTCCCAGTTTTCTTTAAAACACACGCTAAGATTAATAAAGGCCATTAAGAGGATTCTACATAGAATTCTCTTAATTTATATACAATTCCATATACTGTAGAGTAATTTTGTATAACAATATATAATTACATTAGAATACAAAATTGAAAACGCTTTACAAACAGGGGGAAGAATGATGCTTGGGGTTTTTAAAAAAAATAAAACAAACACCAGTATAATTGAGTTAAGTAAAGGCCAACAAATAATATTTAATGTGCCTGCTAATTCTGAACTAAAAACTCAAATGGATATGCTACATATTTCGAAGGAAGATTTACAAATTGTAAAAGTATTACAGCCGTTTATTTATGAGGAAATAGATTGGATCACTGAAAAATTCTACACCAACATCACAAAACAACCTAATTTAATTGCCGTTATTGAACGCTACAGCTCTATTCCCAAATTAAAACAAACGTTAAAGACACATATTAAAGAATTGTTTAGCGGTAATATGTATGAAGATTTTATTGAACAACGTGCTAAAATTGCAAGAAGACATGTACAAATTGGTTTACATAGAAAATGGTATACTGCAGCCTATCAAGAATTATTCCGTTCCGTCATGAAGATTTTGCAAACTAAAATTTCAACAATAGAGGATTTTTCTTATTCTATAAATGTAATAAACAAATTATTTACATTAGAACAAGAACTTGTTATTGCGGCTTATGAATCCGAATATGAAAGAATTCAAAAAGAACATGAAAAAGAAAAAGAACTGACAGCTATGACGATTACACATATTGCAACAGAACTAGCAGCAGTATCTGAAAAAACAAGTTCTTCTATTCAACAGTTAACATCTAAATCAGAAAATATTGTAGGAATTGCAAAAACAGGTACATCATTAGCCACAACATCAGAAGAAAAGGCTAATAAAGGAAAAGAACAATTAAATCTGCAAAACAAACGTATGGAAAGCATTCAAACAAATATGGAAACTATCATTACTGATACTCGTGAACTTCTCGATATTTCTAATAAAATTAACGAAATCATTGATATCGTAAAATCAATCGCTGAGCAAACAAATTTACTAGCATTAAATGCTGCTATTGAATCTGCACGTGCTGGTGAATTCGGTAAAGGTTTTTCAGTCGTAGCGGGAGAAATTCGAAAGTTATCAGAGCAAACGAAAGAATCTATCTACAACGTTACAAAGCTCGTTGAAAAAACTAATAAACAAATTATCCACGTCTCTTCCTCCGTAGAACAAATTAGCTCTCTCGTATCTGAAGGGACAGATAGTATGCATGCGACAGATCAATATTTCCAAGAAATCGTAAAAGATATGTCTAACTCTAAAGACCAGAATAAAAAAATTGAAAATGAATTAGAAGTTATTTCACAGGTAATGAAGAGTATTCAAGACGACTCCTCAAAAATGGCCTTAACAGCGGATAGTTTGCAGCTAGAACTAAACCGATAAAGCAAACAAATATAAGGGTGGAGATTCTTCATCTCTCCTTTGTATGAACTCTAATCATCCATCTACAAAAAAAGAATCCAAAATGGATTCTTTTTATTTTCTGAAAAATATTTTTTGACAGTAAACATAACTCATATAAACACCAAAGCTTTGTAAAATAAACAAGGCTGGCACAATCATATTGTAATATGCCATATGTACTTGGAAAAGTCTTAACAACACATATCCACTAATTAACAATAAGAACAACATATATCCTTCATTTTGTTTTGTCTTAATAAGGAAATGTAATAATGCTATAGCCATAAATAATGTTACCGTTATATATATAAGTTTTTCACATTTAAATAGAATAGAATTTACTCCCTCATCTGAAAACTGATTAATCACTGGTTTTAAAAGATTAAATCTTTCATCTTCAATCTCTTTTAACTTTTGATTAATGTGCTCTGATACACTTTGATTTTTCGTTATTTTTTCCTCACTTTGATTTTTCCCAATTAAAACAGATTGAACATACATCTCATTCGAAATCGTGTATTGGGACATTCCCATTGCCTTAATTCCGTAATTCACACAAAAATGAGCACTATAAAATAGAATTAGTATGCCTATCATCTTTAATAGCACTTTTTGTTTCGTTGCTGATTGAAAAAATTCAATTAACAACACATATACAGTGATAAAAATAGGAAGAAATAATCCCATTGGGAAAATCATATTGCTAAATGCAAAGAAGATTGCTGAAAACACCCACATATAAGGATGATCTAATCCTTTATATAAAAGTATGTAACAAGCAAAATAAAATAGAAATATTGCGAGCGATTCTTGTGTTAATAAGGAACTCATAAATATATTTGAGATATATAAAGCATAAAATCCAGATGCAATACGACCACACTCTTCCCCAAAAATCATTGACGTAATGCGATAAATGAAGAATGCGGTCCCTGTACAAAATAAAACATTAAATAGCTGTAAAGCAAATACCGTATCACCAAATATACGAATAATAATCGATTCATAAATGATAAAAGGTAACTGAGCTACATTCCCTATGTTATTACCAATTGCAACCTGCTTTGCAGATTCATACATTGCTTTCATATCACCAATCATTGGAACATCTATAAATATAACCATACTAAGTCTCACAACTATAGATGTGCCTATAAGAAAAATAAGAAATTGTTTATCTGTAAAACGATATTGTAAAATCGATGTTACTAACAAAATAAGGATAATAAAAATTACTAATATAATTGTTAAACTCATTGTACTTCCTTCAAAAAATTGCTTACTCGTTTCAAATGCTGACCAGCAACTATAAATAAAAAATGCGAGCATCGTACCAACCATTATTTTACTGAAGAAAGATGAAAAATTTGTTTGTATATGATTCATATGTCCATTGCACCTCTATTTCCATTCATAACACAACGATTCTATCATGAATGGGCACACAGCTGATAGGGAATTTATATAACAAATATGTATTCTTCACTTTTCACTTGCAATGTAAGCGAATCCTCTTTTACACTACATTTTAGACAAAATAAATTTTCTTTCAGTTGCATGAATATACTTGCAGAAGTATTCCTCCCCCTCTATCCATACCTTTTACTCATTTGAATATCTGGTAAAATCCAATAGGAACTAATACTCCTTTTATGTCATAAAGAACATGTCACTCTGATTGAAAACGTAACCTAGGGGCTGATTATATGGAAAAGAAATTTATGAGAGAATCAAAAGCAATTAAAACAACACGTGTTTTCCCAAACGATTTGAACAATCATCAAACTTTATTCGGTGGAAAATTATTAGCGGAAATTGATAGTATTGCTTCTATTGCAGCTGCCAGACATAGCAGAAAGCATTGCGTTACAGCATCTATTGATTCTGTTAATTTTTTAACACCAATTCAACAAGCTGATTCTGTTTGTTACGAAGCGTTTGTTTGTTATACTGGTAAATCATCTATGGAAGTATTTGTGAAGGTTATCGCAGAAAGCTTATTATTAGGAGAACGTCGCATCGCTGCTACTTGCTTTATTACATTCGTAGCTCTAAAAGATGGGAAACCTTCTTCGGTTCCGCAAGTACTGCCAGAAACTGAAGAAGAACATTGGTTGCACAAAACTGGTCTAGAACGTGCAGAAGACCGAAAAAAAGGACGTCTAAAAAGTAAAGAAATGGCTGAAGTACTAACTTTAAATAAACCTTGGAGCGTATAAAAAACAATTTCCTTCTGAGCGAATATGTAGTATATATATTCGCTCATTGCTTTGTAAACAATTCAAACATCCACTACGATTTTTATAGTCACCCCTTAACATATATATATCTATCTTAACTACGCATATCCATTCTTATTTTCTTTTTTATACAATTTATTTTATATTTATTTCTATACAAGCAATAGTTGATTTACAAAGTTTATGTAAGGTACACTTATACTCGTAATTAACAAATGAAGGTGATGATTTATTGCTCATATAAAAAACTATACCTTCAAAACTGTATATAAAATGTATTTCATTATACTAAAATTATTCACACTTCAAATGTATTTTTATATGGAGCCAAATAATTATCTCTAATAAGGGTTCTTAATACGATATAAATGATATTTTGATTAAATCGTATTACTTTAATGAAAAGGTGAAATCATGCAAAAATCAATTATTTCTAATATCTTTTATAAAATACTGCTCAATACATTTAATATTATACTCCCAATCTTAGTTGGTCCTTACGCGTATCGAATGCTAGGAGCCAATTCAATAGGAACTGTTAACTATGCTGAAACTATTTTTAATTATTTTTTCATATTCGCAGTATTTGGTGTATATCAATACGGACTACGTGAAATGAGTTTAATAAAAAATGATAAAAGTAAAGTTTCTAAGTTATTTACAAGTCTTTATGTAATTAACTTTACGACTAGTATTTTGGCCTTACTATCCTTTTTACTCTTTAGTTACATTGGATACGGTAACGAAAACTTATTCCCTGTCCTTCTAATCTTCGGCTTCAATTTCATTTCAAATATATTTTATGTGGAGTGGTTCAATGAAGCATATGAAAATTATGATTTCATTACTAAAAAAACAATTGTTGTTCGACTTATCTATGTTGGACTTCTTTTCTCTCTAGTTCATGGAGTGAATGATTATAAAACATTTGCCTGCTTATTAGTGCTATCAACATTCTTAAATCATTTTATTAGTTTTATATATGTGAAACGCCAAGTTAAATTTGATTTTTCTAACTTAACGATTATTCCACATTTAAAACCCTTAGTATTAGTCGTTATTTTTTCAAATGCCAATATTTTATATACACAATTAGATCGACTTGTCTTAGGCGCATACGCAGGAAAAATAGAAGTCGCTTTCTATGTTATGGCTTTCCAAATTATGACTATCATCAATACACTTATGTTAAGTGTTGTACAAGTCACGATTCCAAGGCTTTCGTATTTATCTGGAAACGCAGCTGAAAATGAATATGAATATTTATTAAATAGAATTTCAAAGGTATATTTCATTACCTTATTTCCTGCGGCAATCGGTCTAATGCTCATTGCCCATAAGGCCGTCATTATTTATGGTGGAAAGGAATTCGCTCCCGCTGGTAATACTTTAATTATTTTTGCTTTTTATATGATCACAGTAGGTATTGAGTCTATCTTATCGAATCAAATTATTTATGTGAAAAAGAAAGAAAATATTTTGGTGCGCTTTTTATTTATTTGTGGATTCGTCAACTTAGCATCCAATATCGCATTAATATTTTTCGATATACTCACTCCCACAACAGCAATTTTCACAACAACCATTGCAAACATTGGATTAATTACTCTCGAATATATATATATAAAAAAGAAATTAAAAGTGAATTATACATTGTTTGATATTCAAAAACTTAAATACCTATTTTATTCTCTAACATTTTTACCAATAGCGTTTATTATAAAAAAGTTAGTCTCTGGACAAATCATACAATTCGCCCTAGTAATATTGATATGCGGATCAACATACATTCTTATCTTATTTGTAACAAAAGATGAGATTCTATTAGCTCTACTAGGAAAGCTACAAGCACGATTCAAAAAGGTGTAAACGCAACCTCTTAAAGGAGCTGTTAAAATTGAAATTTTCTTTGATTATGGCCACTTGTGGTAGACGTGATGATATTCTAGATCTACTAAAGTCACTTAAACAACAAACTTATAAAAACTTCGAACTTATTGTAGTAGATCAAAATGACATTCCAATCTCTGAGCTCTTTGAGGAATATACCAATAATTTTTCTATTAACTATATTTATACACCTATTAAAGGCCTATCTCGCGCAAGAAATATCGGCTTACAAGTAGCTGATGGCGATGTTATTGCTTTTCCAGATGATGATTGTATTTACGAAACGAATGTCTTAGAGAGCATAGTAGCAACGTTTAACTCAAATGCACATATTCAATTTATATCGACAAACACTACAAACGTTGAAAAAACAGGATCTTTAATACATGCGCCTGATAAAGATATCATTCTAAATAATAAGTATGGATTCATGGGCCCCTCTTTCGCTCTGTTTTTTACAAAACAATTTGTACAAGACGTTGGCACATTTAATGAAGATTTAGGTGTTGGATCTGGAACAATTTATGGCGCCGGTGAAGAGACTGATTTCGTACTACGAGGTATGAAAAAAAATTATATAGGTTTATTTAGAAAAAATCTTTTCGTGTACCATCCTGTAAAAGAGGATACTATAGATGAACAATCATTAAACAGAGCTATTTCTTACGCTGGTGGTTTTGGTAAAGTTATTCGTTTACATTATGGATTTCCTTACCTTGTACGTGCAGTCGTTGCCGCTACATTCCGCATGATGCAAAATATATTTAACAATAAACGTAAATTCCATGCAAATCGGGTAAGAGGCATTATCCGTGGATACTTTAAATAATTTTTATTTCCCCTAAAAAAGGTGCAATCATTTTTAATAAACTGATTGTACCTTCTATTTATCTATCTTTCTATTATAGACAAAATAGTCTTTTCTAACCCTTCACGCTACGACGTTTTTGGTACTTCTCCAATAAATCTCTCATACTTATCACCATCATATATATTTTTTTCAAAATAATGAAACATAATTTTTGAAAAAATATACATTTTGAAATGATAGCATTATACGAAAGAATTTAGTATCATGATTCAAGATACTATTTCAAGTTGGACGGAGGATATTATGAGCTTATTAACAGTCGAAAAACTAGGACATACATTTGGCGATCGTACATTATTTAAAGATGTATCTATGCGATTACTAGCGGGTGAGCACGTTGGATTAGTTGGTGCAAATGGTGTTGGTAAATCAACATTTATGAATATTATTACTGGTCAACTTATCCATGATGAGGGCCGTGTAGAATGGACACCTGGTACAAATTACGGTTATTTAGATCAACATACAATTTTAACACCCGGTCGCACAATTCGTGATGTATTAGCCGATGCATTTCTACCTCTATTTCAAAAAGAAAAAGCTTTAAATGAAGTTACAGAAAAAATGGGCACTGCTACACCAGAAGAATTAGAGGAACTTCTTGAGCAAATGGCAGAAATACAAGATGCTCTTGAAGCAGGTGGTTTCTATTTATTAGATATTAAAATTGAGGAAGCAGCTCGTGGTCTTGGAATTGATGCAATCGGTTTAGATCGTGATGTTGCTGCATTAAGTGGTGGACAACGTACAAAAGTATTACTTGCAAAGTTACTACTTGAACAACCAGAAGTATTACTATTAGACGAACCTACCAACTATCTAGACGTTGAACATATTCATTGGTTAACAAGTTATTTAAAAGAATATCCACATGCCTTCCTATTAATTTCCCATGATACGGAATTTATGAATAAATGTGTTGATGTTATTTTCCATCTAGAATTCACAAAAATGACGCGTTATACAGCGACATATGAAAAATTCCTAGAGCTAGCGGAAATCAATAAAAATCAGCATATAAACGCTTATGAAAAACAACGCGAATTTATTAAAAAGCAAGAAGACTTTATTGCGAAAAACAAAGCTCGTTATTCAACGACGGGTCGTGCAAAGAGTCGTCAAAAACAACTTGATCGCATGGAGCGTATTGATCGTCCTGAAACAGCAATTAAGCCAGAATTCTCTTTCAAAGAGTGTCGCGCAAGTAGTCGTTTCGTCTTTGAAGGTGAAGATGTAGAAATCGGATATACACATCCATTATTACCAAAATTAACGATGACAATTGAACGCGGTGAAAAAATTGCAATTGTTGGATGTAATGGTGTTGGTAAATCAACATTACTAAAAACAATTTTAGGCAAGATTAAACCATTAAGTGGTAAAACAAGCCTTGGTGATTTCCTAACGCCATCATACTTCGAACAAGAAGTAAAAGCTGATAATATAACACCGATTGATGACGTGTGGAATACATTTCCTAGCATGGACCAACATCAAATCCGTGCAATGTTAGCAAAATGTGGTTTGAAAAATGAACATATCTCTCGCCCTCTAAATCAATTAAGTGGTGGTGAACAGGCAAAGGTTCGTTTATGTAAACTAATGGGAGAAGAAAGTAACTGGCTACTATTTGATGAGCCAACAAACCACCTTGATGTTACAGCAAAAGAAGAGCTTAAGAAAGCTATGAAAGCATATAAAGGAACGATTCTACTTGTATGTCACGAACCAGACTTTTATGAAGATTGGATAACAAAAGTTTGGGACGTAGAAGAATGGTCTCAACAAAACTCTTAATTTCTTAAAACAAGCCCTATGCAGACCAAGTTAAGTTTGCATAGGGCCATTTTCATTGAAATAACTTATAAAATTCATTAAGGAGTTTAAACATATAATGCAAAATACATTTTCTCTAAAAGCCAATGCATTTTTTGTAAAGTGTTTATTACTACTATGCCTATTTATTTATGCAGCCATAACATGGTATTCCATATCCATAATCGGAAGTACTTCCGGTTCTCGTTTCCTTGCTATAGTCCCGCCCCTTATTATAGGTTTACTCCTTTTACTTATTGGTTACATTGCGAATAAATATATGTCAAAAATAGTATTTACTATTTCACTTATTACTTTAGCTTTTTCGATTCGATTGATCTGGATTCTCAATATTCCAACCCCTATCGAATCTGACTTTGCAATGATGTACTATAGCGCAGTCCAAGCCGCTAAAGGCGACTTTAGTTTTGCTCAAAATACATACTATACTTCATGGGTGTATCAACTTGGTTTTACAATGTATCAAGCTTTTATTATAAAATTATTCGGAGAATCCCCTACACTGCTGAAGATTTTAAATGTTGCATATTGTACAGGAACAACATTACTGGTTTACATGATTACTTCAAAGGTATTTAATGAATGGTCTGGACGTATTGCAGGTGTAATATACTCGCTATATATCCCAAGCATTATAATGAGCTCTGTATTAACAAATCAACACCTTGCTACCTTCTTCTTTTACCTTGGTTTTTATATATTAATTACAAAGGGATTAAGCCATAAATATATGTGGATTTTTATAGGAATCTTCCTATCTCTAGGAGATATCATCCGTCCACTCGGTGCCTTAATTTTGATTGCCGTAACTATTTATACCTTTTTACAAGGAATATTAGGAAAATCAAAACAGAGTGTTTTCCATTCTATAAAAAAACTTGTTGGTATTTTCATCATTTTTTACCTTGTACATTATATTATTAGCTACATACTTATATCCACCGGTGTTACACAATATCCGCTCTCTAATCGTGATCCGCTCTGGAAATTCACAGTAGGGTTTAATCATGACACAAAAGGCGGTTATTCTGAGGAAGATGCAGAATATATTACATCCATTGAAATTGGTGAGGAACGGACAGTCGCTGAAAAAAAACTTATTCAAGAACGCATAGCTGATCCGAAAAAAGTTTTATTTTTATTTAAAGACAAGTTCATACTTATGTGGGCCGATTACGATTCAGCTCCGATGTGGAGTTTATTTGGATTAGAAAATAAAGACAATGATATAATCACATTAAAAGACAACCTTATAAAATACGAAAGATATATTTATGTTACCACCTTGCTATTTGGTATATTGTCACTTCTTTATCTTATAATAACTAAACAAAATGAAACTCCTTATACATTATTTTTACTACTAATAATTGGTTATGTAGCTATTCATTTCTTAATCGAATATCAAACAAGATATCGTTATTTCATCGTTCCTAGCTTTACGATTATTCAAAGCTATGGATTGTATATATGTCATATCCTAATAACAAAAAGAAACTCAATACAAGGTTTAAAATAAAAAGATTATTGAACTTTATATACACAATACAGATTATCTTATCGAATAATATAAAAGTACACCAAACATGCACAATGCCATATCAGCCCTTTGAAATATTCACGTAATAACACCCTTACATGATTTACAACAATATAAGGAAGCAGTATTCGTTCATTAATAAAAAAGGTAACAATGAAAACTATCATTGTTACCTTTTTATATTGTAATACCCCATAAGTCGTAAGCGAAATTCTTTTAAATTTGGATGTTCCTCTAAATTAGATAACATCCCTTGAATGACCGGGATCCTTGGATTTTGCAATCTCATTTCTGCCTCCAAAACATCTAATGTAACAAGCAATTCCTCATCTTCTAGTTGATCAGCTAATGTGCGTTTAAAAACAATAATTTCTTTTAAAAAGTGTTCCTTAACCTGCTCCTTAATAAGCTCTGATTTGCAAAGGAATTCTCCAAGCTTTTCTTCATGTAACACAGGTTCTTCCGAAGATTCTACCAATCCATCTACTAAATCATCTACTCTTTTCAAAATAAAAGAAGAAACATAAGATAAGTCAATTTCTGGTGCTTGTAAAATGATTAGTTCTAAATATCCACGGCATATCCCTTCTACCATAATGACTAAATCTAATAAATAAGGCATAACCTTTTCACCATAAATAGACAATAAACTATTCCGATAAAATGCGTGAGACTCTAACTTCATCCTCATCATAAACTCTTCTACTTCTTTATTAAAAGGAATCGCATTTTCCCTCGCATGCATAATAATAAATTCTTTATGCTTTTGTATATCGTTAAACTGACAATGCAATTGCTTTGCAAATTTTTCACGCGGCAATAACGATTCATTTTCAATATCCAGCATTTTATTTTGAATCTTGTCATAGTAATATCGGAGTGTTGCTAATAAAAGCTCATCTTTCGATTTAAAGTATAAATAGAAAGCTCCCTTAGATATGCCACAAGCTGTCACAATTTCCTGTACTGATGTCGCATTTACACCCTTAGTCGCAAATAACTTCATAGCCATCTCTATAATTAAGCGCTCTTTTTCTTTCATATCATGTCTCTCCTAAATTTAATCTCGCATCTTATTATGAATTTATCCCGCATTAACGGGCAGTAAGCCCCCCGCCTCAAAATTCAGCGAAAGCAAAGAAGTTAGGTGGGGGGCTCAACTGCCCGTAAAAGCCCGATTGGTTCAACTAATAATCAGTGGTGATGAAAAAATCCCCACTGATTAAAGTTTCACTTTATTATACCATCCCTTTTCATTGACGACTGACCAATCAGTCAGTTATATTATGTATTAGACTGACCAGTTGGTCAATACAATACAAAGGGAGCGCAAACATGAACAAAATTATTAATTTCTCGTTAAAAAATAAGTTCGCAGTTTGGCTACTAACCATTATTGTTACCATTGCAGGTATTTATTCTGGGCTGAATATGAAGCTGGAAACAATTCCTGATATTACAACACCTGTTGTAACAGTAACTACGGTTTATCCTGGTGCTACACCAGAAGAAGTAGCTGACAAAGTTTCAAAACCGATGGAAGAGCAACTACAAAATTTAAGTGGTGTAAACGTTGTTAGTTCATCATCTTTTCAAAACGCATCTTCTATTCAGGTAGAATATGATTTTGATAAAAATATGGAAAAGGCTGAAACAGAAATTAAAGAAGCTCTCACAAATGTGAAACTCCCAGAAGGTGTAAAAGACCCGAAAGTTTCACGTGTAAACTTCAATGCCTTTCCAGTTATTTCGTTAAGCGTAGCAAGTAAAAATGAATCTTTAGCTACCTTAACTGAAAATGTAGAAAAAAATGTTGTTCCCGGATTAAAAGGACTTGATGGGGTCGCATCTGTTCAAATTTCAGGTCAACAAGTAGATGAAGTACAACTTGTCTTCAAGAAAGATAAGATGAAAGAATTAGGTTTAAGTGAAGATACTGTAAAAAATGTAATTAAAGGATCGGACGCATCTTTACCACTTGGCTTATATACATTTAAAGACACGGAAAAATCAGTTGTTGTAGATGGAAATATTACAACAATGAAAGCATTAAAAGAATTAAAAATCCCAGCTGTTCCTTCATCACCGGGCGGTCAAGGTAATCAAAGTGCTGGAGCTGGTACACAAATGCCGCAAATGAATCCAGCGGCTATGAACGGGATTCCGACAGTTACATTAGACGAAATTACTGACATTAAAGAAGTCGGAAAAGCAGAATCTATTTCCCGAACAAATGGAAAAGAAGCAATTGGAATTCAAATTGTGAAGGCTGCTGACGCGAATACAGTCGATGTTGTAAATGCAGTGAAAGATAAAGTAAAAGAACTTGAGAAAAAATATAAAGACTTAGAGATTATTTCAACATTCGACCAAGGTGCACCGATTGAAAAATCAGTAGAAACAATGCTGAGTAAAGCTATTTTTGGTGCTATCTTTGCGATTGTTATTATTATGCTGTTCCTACGAAATATCCGAACAACATTAATCTCTGTCGTTTCCATACCACTTTCTTTATTAATTGCTGTATTAGTCATAAAACAAATGGATATTACGCTTAACATTATGACACTTGGAGCAATGACAGTCGCTATTGGACGCGTTGTTGATGACTCCATTGTTGTTATTGAAAATATTTACCGACGAATGTCGTTATCAGAAGAGAAACTGCGCGGAAAAGATTTAATTCGTGAAGCTACGAAGGAAATGTTCATCCCAATTATGTCTTCTACCATTGTAACAATTGCTGTATTCTTACCGCTTGGACTAGTAAAAGGTATGATTGGTGAAATGTTCTTACCGTTTGCCTTAACTATCGTCTTCGCTTTATTAGCATCGTTAATAGTAGCAGTTACAATCGTGCCGATGTTAGCTCACTCTTTATTTAAAAAAGAGAGCATGAGGGAAAAAGAAGTACATCATGAAGAAAAACCAAGTAAATTAGCAAACGGGTATAAACACATACTTGCATGGGCTTTAAATCATAAAATCATCACATCAAGCATTGCTGTCCTTCTATTAGTTGGTAGTCTTGCACTTGTGCCAATTATCGGTGTAAGTTTCTTACCATCTGAAGAAGAAAAAATGATCATTACAACGTACAACCCTGAACCAGGTCAAACGTTAGAAGACGTTGAAAAAATTGCAACGAAAGCTGAGAAGCACTTCCAAGATAATAAAGACGTCAAAACAATTCAATTCTCATTAGGTGGCGAAAACCCAATGAGTCCTGGTCAATCAAATCAAGCAATGTTCTTCGTGCAATATGATAACGACACGAAAAACTTCGAAAAAGAAAAAGAGCAAGTCGTTAAAGATTTACAGAAGATGTCTGGAAAAGGCGAATGGAAAAACCAAGACTTCGGAGCGAGTGGCGGTAGTAATGAAATTAAACTATACGTTTACGGAGATAGCTCGGAAGACATTAAACCTATTGTCAAAGATATTCAAAATATCATGAAGAAAAATAAAGACTTAAAGGATATTGACTCTAGTATTGCAAAAACGTATGCAGAGTACACTTTAGTCGCAGATCAGGAAAAACTAAGTAAAATGGGTCTAACAGCTGCACAAATCGGAATGGGACTTTCTAATCAACATGATCGACCTGTTCTGACAACAATTAAAAAAGACGGTAAAGATGTCAACGTATATGTCGAAGCTGAAAAACAAAATTATGCAACAATCGATGACTTAACAAATCGTAAAATTACAACGCCACTTGGTACTGAAGTCGCTGTGAAAGATGTTATGACTGTAAAAGAAGGGGAAACTTCGAATACAGTGAAACACCGCGATGGCCGTGTTTATGCGGAAGTAAGTGCAAAACTAACATCTGATGACGTTTCAAAAGCATCTGCCGCTGTTCAAAAAGAAGTAGATAAAATGGATCTTCCTTCTGGCATAGATGTTTCTATGGGCGGTGTTACAAAAGATATTGAAGAATCATTCAAGCAACTTGGCTTAGCGATGTTAGCTGCGATTGCCATTGTATACTTCGTTCTTGTCGTTACATTTGGCGGTGCCCTTGCACCATTCGCAATTTTATTCTCGCTACCATTCACAATTATCGGAGCTCTTGTTGCCTTATTAATCTCTGGTGAAACGTTAAGTGTCTCTGCAATGATTGGTGCACTTATGTTAATCGGTATCGTTGTAACAAACGCTATCGTACTTATCGACCGCGTTATTCACAAGGAAAATGAAGGGCTATCAACACGTGAAGCCTTATTGGAAGCCGGTGCAACACGCCTTCGTCCTATTTTAATGACTGCAATTGCAACAATCGGGGCTCTTATCCCGCTTGCATTAGGATTTGAAGGTAGCGGCTTAATTTCTAAAGGACTTGGTGTAACAGTAATTGGTGGATTAACAAGTTCAACGCTATTAACACTTCTTATTGTTCCAATCGTTTATGAAGTATTAAGCAAGTTCAAAAAGAAAAAAGTAAAATAAAAAAATAACCTCGCTAATTGCGAGGTTATTTTTTATTCCCAAATACGACTAGAAAATCACCATATCCTTCTTTCTCTAATTCCTCTTTTCGGATAAATCGAAGGGCTGCGGAATTAATACAGTAACGAAGACCATTTGGTCCTGGGCCATCCGGGAATACATGGCCTAGATGTGAATCTCCCTCTTTGCTTCTCACTTCCGTACGCGTCATATTATGACTGACATCCATTTTTTCTTTCACACTTGCTGACATAACTGGCTTCGTAAAGCTAGGCCATCCACACCCGCTATCAAATTTATCTAAAGAAGTAAATAACGGTTCACCTGAGACGATATCTACATAAAGTCCTTCTTCTTTATGATTCCAATATTCATTTTGAAAGGGTGGCTCAGTTCCATTTTCCTGTGTTACATAAAATTGCATCTCATTTAGTTTTTCTTTTAAATGAGCATTATCTTTTTGCCAATGTTGTTTAATAAACGCATCCCGCCCTGACCCTTTACGGTATAACTCATAGCGGAATGTATTTTTCTTATGATATCCTTGGTGATAGTCTTCAGCTGGATAAAACGTAGCTGCTGGTAATATTTTTGTCGCAATTGGTTTTGAAAAGCGTCCACTCTTTGCAAGCTCTTCTTTTGAAGCATTTGCTTTTTTATGTTGTTCTTCATTATGATAAAAAATCACTGTTTCGTAAGACTGTCCGCGGTCGTGGAATTGACCACCTATATCAGTCGGATCAATTTGTCTCCAGTATATATTTAATAACTCCTCATACGGCATTTTATTTGCATCAAATGTAATTTGTACTGCCTCATAATGTCCAGTCGTTTCTGAACATACTTCTTTATATGTTGGACTCTCTTTATGACCACCTGTATAACCAGAAACAACCTTTATAATTCCTTCCATCTCTTCAAATGGCGAAACCATACACCAGAAGCACCCTCCAGCAAATGTAGCTAACTCTACCTTTTCATTTACAGCCATTATTTCACCCCTATTCTATCTTCTGCTTACAGTATGGCATAAAAAACATCATGTTATAAAAGAAAAAGCATCGAACATCGATGCTTTTTCTTTACTTCACCTTATTTTTTCTGGCTTCATTCTCCATTTCATCACTTGTCACATCTAAGACATCTAATAAGAAAATGAAGATTGGAATACCGATAATTAATCCCCATACACCTAAGAAGTGTTCTGAGAAGATTAATACCATAAATGTATAGAAAATCGGTAAGTTTGTTTTTTGCGACATGAACTTCGGATTTAACACGTAACTTTCAAGCGCATGAATTACTGTTACGATAATTAAAATATAAACAACGTACATAATACCGCCAATATTGTAAGCAATCATACAAAGCGGGAATAACGAAATGATAACCCCAGCTACTGGAATTAAACCAAGTAAGAAGATCATTAACGCTAAACCTAATAATTGCGGGAATCCTAATATCCATAGTGCAATAACGGATAAAACACAGTTAACAACTGCAATTAAAAATTGTGCTTCAATTACTTTTCCGAATGAACGTGCAAATTTCTTACCGAAGTACTCAATTTCAGTATAGAAAATTGCAAGTCGGCTTTCTTTAAATTTTGCAGTAAAAGCAACGATACGAGCTTTCTCCAATAAGAAAAATAAACTTAAAATTAAAGAAAGTAATACTTGAAGGCCAAATTTTCCAACATTCGTAATCGATTTATACAAAATGTCAACGCCTTGTCCTACATATTTCGAAAGTTCCATATGATTGACAGCGTTAACTGCATACTTAATTAATTCACTATCTGGTGGGTTTCTTAAAAACACGTTAAATTGATAAATCAATTGTGAAATTTGTATCGTTAATACTGGTAAATATTTGAATAATGTAATAACAATTCCACCGATTAACATTACATATAGAAATGCTATAATGAGCTTTCGATTAATGGGCATGAAGTGATCTAATTTGCGGGAAATAAACTTTTGGAATCGATCCATTAAATACGTGAGAATAAACGTAATTAAAATTAAATTCAACATACTTTGCAGCCCGTATAACATGAGAGCAAGTATTACTAATACGAGAAACCTCTGAAATCCTTTGCTTTGAAACAGGTTTTTTATTTGCATAATCGACGAGTACTCTCTCCTGTCCTATAAAGTAAAACGTTAATAAGTAGATTTTTTCTCTCTTCTCTACCTTTAATTATTTATTCATATAAAGATTTTTATAAACTTATTATAGATCTCTCTTAGCAGATCCTATAGTAGCTTACTTCTTATTTTACAATACAATGACCTAATTCAAAACGTATTCTACACAGTATTAATGAAGATTTAAGGAAACTTACATTTTTTTAAAATAGGTCTTACCACTACTGTAACATAAAAAGCAAGCTATCAGTAGAAATCTGTCCTACAAATAGCTTGCTTTTCTCATTTTTTTAAGTAAGTTTTATTAGCCAATGAATGGCATAAACATCGGTATGACAACTACAGTTACAACCCCTACTACTGTTACAGCAATACTTGCCATAGCTGCCTCTACTTCACCCATTTCAATTCCTACTGCCACTCCTAATGCGTGACCTGCTGTTCCAAGTGCTAAACCTTTTGCAATTGGATGTTTTACTCTAAATGTTTTTAAGAATAATGCTCCTAATGCGTATACAATAACCGCGTTAAAAATAACTGCAAACGATGTAATTGCTGGTATACCACCAATACTTTCAGAGATCGGTAATGCAATTGCTGTTGTTGCTGCTTGTGGTAACATTGAATTCATTACTGCTGTATCTAGACCAATTGCTTTTGCAACAATGAACACGACAATTACTGAGCAAATAGATCCAACCACGATAGCCGATAAAATTTGCCACCAATATTTTTTCAACTTATCCACTTGTTTATATAATGGAATTGCAAACGCGATTGTTGCTGGTTCTAAGAAGAAGCTAATCATTTTTCCGCCAGTATTATATTCTTCAAAAGTAAAGTTACCTACTTTTAGAAAGACAATTCCTAATACCATCGCTACGAATAATGGTGTGAATAAGAAGAATCCTTTTGAATGCTTAAATAATAATGTTCCGATTCCGTATGCGATTAATGAAACGACGATTCCGAAATATGGAGTCATTGTGCTTGCCATGTTCATTCCCTCCTAACAATATATACTAAATTGGTTACGCAACTTTTCCGTGCTTGCGTCCTTTATTTACTACTTTCAATTCTTTCGTATCTTCTATTTCTTTATCGTCTTTTCCTAAAATAAATTGTGCAAATAATCCTGTTACAGCGAGTAAAATAATTGTTGCGACAACAATTACAGTTAAAATTTGTACAAAATATTGTCCCATTACACCGAGAGAATTAATAACCGAAATACCTGATGGAACGAAAAGGAATCCGATAATACCTGTTAAAGCCGTTCCGAGTGATTCAACTTGTTCCAATTTAATAACTTTTAAACATAATAGGCTAAATAAAATAACTAATCCGATCACCGATGAAGGCATCGGAATTGGTAAATGCGTTGCAATAATATTAGAAACTAACATAATAGCTGAAAATATGAATGCTTGTGATAAGAAACTATATACTTTTTTCGTACTCATTTTGGCCACCTCTTTCGATTTGGTACCTTTATTGTATAAGATAAAAACAAAACTGTAAGCGTTTACATAGTGGAACGTCAAATATACAAAATTAGTTACAAAAATAGGCAGACGAAATACAAAAAGCTACTTCTTAAATACGAAGTAGCTTTTTGAGTTCTTTTGCATATGTACGGCTAACAGGTACTTTTGATCCTTCTTTCATAATTAAATTATATGTAGAATTGAACCATGGTTGTATTTCTGTAATATGATTAATATTTGCAATAAAACTACGATGGACACGCATAAAACTTGCTTGTGGCAACTTCTTTTCCAAAATTACAAGCGTATCATGTGTTACATACGTTTCTCTCATTGTTTTTACTGTCACTTTTCCGTCCACAAGTCCTACATATATAATATCTTCAATATTCACGAGTACAATCGATTCTTCAATTGGTAATGCTAATTTATGCATCTCGGTCGTTACGTCTACACTCTTTACTTCTTGTTTTGTTTCTAATTTTATTTGTTTTTGCTTTTTATATTTCTTTAGTGTCTGTACGATACGTTCTTCATCAAATGGCTTTAAAATGTAGTCTAACGCATCTACTTCAAATGCTTGCAATGCATATTGATCATAGGCAGTAGCAAACACAATTGCAGGGGGATTTTTCATCTTCTTTAATATATTTGCAATTTCAAATCCGTTATCATCAGATAGCTGAATGTCTAGGAACACAATATCTGGTTTGTTTTTCATTAATTCCTCTAGTGCATCCTCTACACAATCCGCCTCACCAATTATCTCTACTTCTTTCGTTTGCTCTAATAAATATTTCAATTCATCACGCGCTAACATTTCATCATCAACTACTAATACTTTTAACACTCCGTTTTTCCTCCCCTACTTTTTTCGGAATTACAAAGAGGAACTTTGTCCCTTGCTCTAATTCACTTTCAATTTGAAGCATTGTCTCTTTCCCAAATAACCCGATAAGTCGTTCATTAATATTATATAAAGCTGTTCCAGTCCCTTTCTTTGATGGAACTACCATTTTCCCTAATTGTCCTAGACGTTCACTCTCAATTCCTTGTCCATTATCTTGGACTTCAAAATGCACCATCCCCTCTTTTTCAAACACATGTACTTCAACTTCGCACACCGGCTGCTTTTTCGGAAAAGCATGGCGCAATGCATTTTCAACTAATAACTGCAGTACAAATGGTGGAACTAAGGTCGTCTTTAACTCTTCCTCAATGTACATCTTCACTTCATACTTATTCGGAAACCTCGCTTGTTCTAACGATAAATATGCATGTACATGATTTAACTCTTGTTCTAATGGAATAAGCAATTGGCGTGCCCCTTGCAAATTACAACGAAAATACACGCTAAGCTGCAATAATAATTTTCTCGCTTTTTCTACATCTGTTCGGCATAAAGCCGATACAGTATTAATTGCATTAAATAAAAAATGCGGATTGATTTGTGCTTGTAACGCTTTTATTTCGGCATCTTGCAATAACTTACTTTGTAACTCTGCTTCACCTAACTCAAGTTGTGTAGAGAATATTTTTGCTAACCCTTCTGCTAATTCCTCTTCCACACGACTTAACTGGCTAGAATTTTTAAAATATAATTTTAATGTCCCAATTGTATTTCCATGTGAAGTTAGTGGAATAACGATTGCCGCCTGCAAAGGGCAGCCTTCATGTTGACAATTAATAACCTCACGCGATTTCGCTTTCATTATTTTTCCTGTGTTCAACACTTCTTTCGATAAACCAGTTATTAAACTATGTGAAGGAATATGGTGATCTGACGCTAATCCAACGTGAGCTAATATTTTCTCTGTATCTGTTAAGGATACCGCATCTGTTCCCGTAAAGCGGTGAATAATTTGTGCCACATGTTTACAAGAATCCTCTGTTAATCCGCGGCGAAAATATGGTAATGTTTTGTCAGCAATTCGTAATACTTTATGCGTTTGTAAAGCTTTCGCATTTTCTTCCTGGCGCAAAATAGCTTGTATCATAGAAAGTAAAATAAAACTCCCGAAACTATTTACAAGTATCATTGGTATCGCAATTGTTTTCACGATACTAATCCCATCCTCTACGATTAATAGGATCATAATCATCTCTAAAGAAACGATAAACACACTTAAAATCGCTGAAAATTTAGGCGTAATTGCACGATTATATTTTTTAAAAATGTATCCAATATACCCCGTTATAACACCTGCTAAAATTGATGAAATTGCACAGCTTAGCGCTGTCGTCCCGCCAAGCATATAACGGTGAATACCCGCAATCGATCCCACTCCAATGCCGACGATAGGACCACCAAGCAATCCACTAATTCCAACACCCATAATACGTGTATTCGCAATTGTACTAGATGACGAAACACCTTGTAGCCAATTTTCTTTCATAATTGTATTCCCGGCAATTTCAATTCCTGTGTAATTGCTTACAATTGTAAACACTGAAAAAATACAAATAAGCTTAAGCTTATCTACATATCCATCTTGTCTATGAAGAAGGCGCCTGAACGTTTTAATATGAGAAAGTAAAAATCCTAAAATAACAATAAGTCCGACACGTTCAATCATCATAAGTACTAAATTTAGCATCTGTGATTCATTCCTTTTTATATGAGTTAGTTTTATTATGGGAAAATAATGAAGTGGGCGTCAAGGAGAATGAAGTATCTTTTGAAATATTTTACACATAACTATCCCCTCTTTATTTGACAATCTAATAGAAGAGTGCTAAAAATAAAGTAATATAATACAGTCCTTTAACCCAACCCCGTGAGGTTGAGAAGGAAGTCGGAATATACTATACGTATGGTCTTTTTTAGGGATACGTATGCTTTTTTGGCCTTCTCATCATATCAGGTGAGAAGGCCTTTTGTTATTCTTCCATAGCGACTGTAGAAGAAAATAAGGAGGAGTAATGATGAACGTTACTACTGATGTACAATCAACAACAGAGGAAACGAAGGAGAAAAGATATAAAACATTGCTTGGTTCTGCGCTAGGATATGCAGCAGAAGGTTTAGATATGTTGCTCTTATCTTTCGTACTGGTCTACATTTTAAAAGAATTTCATTTGAGCCCTGTTGAAGGTGGAAACTTAACATTAGCTACCACAATAGGAATGCTAATCGGGTCTTATTTATTCGGATTTATTGCTGATTTATTTGGGCGTATCCGTACGATGGCCTTCACAATCTTACTATTTTCACTCGCAACAGCACTTATTTATTTCGCAACAGATTATTGGCAATTATTAATTCTTCGCTTTTTAGTTGGAATGGGAGTTGGTGGTGAATTCGGGATTGGAATGGCCATCGTAACTGAAACATGGTCTAAAGAAATGCGCGCTAAGGCGACATCCGTTGTTGCACTTGGATGGCAATTTGGCGTACTAGTCGCTTCACTCCTTCCAGCATTTATCGTCCCGCATTTCGGATGGAGAGCTGTTTTCTTATTTGGACTCATTCCCGCTCTACTAGCTGTTTACGTCCGCAAAAGTTTAAGTGAACCGAAAATATGGGAACAAAAACAACGATACAAAAAAGAATTGTTACAAAAAGAAGCTGAAGGTCATTTAACAACTGCTGAGGCAGAACAACTAAAGCAAATGAAAAAGTTCCCACTTCGAAAGTTATTTGCCAATAAAAAAGTAACGATAACAACAATCGGTCTTATTATTATGTCATTCATCCAGAACTTCGGATATTATGGAATTTTCACATGGATGCCAACTATTTTAGCGAATAAATATAACTACACATTAGCAAAAGCGAGCGGTTGGATGTTCATCTCTACAATCGGCATGCTAATTGGAATTGCAACTTTTGGTATTCTAGCCGATAAAATTGGCCGCCGTAAAACTTTTACAATCTATTATGTCGGTGGTACTATATATTGTCTCATTTACTTCTTCTTATTCACAGACTCAACATCATTGTTATGGGGAAGTGCACTGCTTGGATTCTTTGCCAATGGCATGATGGGGGGATTCGGAGCAGTTTTAGCTGAAAACTACCCTGCTGAAGCTCGCTCGACAGCAGAGAACTTTATTTTCGGTACAGGACGTGGGTTAGCTGGATTTGGACCTGTTATTATCGGCTTACTTGCTGCAGGTGGTAATTTAATGGGAGCACTATCTCTCATCTTCATTATTTATCCAATTGGTTTAGTTACAATGCTATTATGTGTCCCAGAGACGAAAGATAAAGTATTAGAATAGATTGAAACTGTACAGGGTACTATCTCCTTCGAGAAAAGTAGTTAAATAAATAGTAAAGAGGAAGCATTTCATTTGAGATGCTTCCTCTTTTTATATAAATACAATTATTTATTTTGATTTACTAGCTTTTTGGAACAAGAAGGAAGTTTTCTCTTCTTCTTTTACAATACCTTGTTTTAAGGCTAATTCCCCTGCAACTTTAGGCGCTAGCCATAGCATTGGGAATAACAGAATGGATACTGGAACAGCCGTCACTACAATGAAGGATTGTAAGGCGTTAATACTTCCCTCACCCATGTATAAAAGAATCGCTGCAACTGCACCCATAATAAGCGACCAAAAAACTCGCAAGCTAATTCTAGGATCTCCATCTCCAGTCACTGCCATTGAAATCGAATAAGCCATTGAATCTCCTGTTGTTACTACAAATAAAATTGTTAATAAAAGAAATGCAGGTCCAATAATATTAGATAGTGGCAGTTGCTCTGTAATTGCAATCATAGCCGCTGGCATACCAGATTCACTTAATGCCACCGAGATAGAACCAGGATTCATTAACTCATAAAACACACCTGATCCCCCTAGTATAGTAAACCAAAACGTTGTAATAATAGGTGCAATAATTCCAATTGCAACGATGATTTCTCGGATTGTTCTTCCTTTTGAAATTCGGCTCACTAAAATTGCCATCATCGGTCCGTATCCAATAAACCATCCCCAGAAAAAGATTGTCCATGATCCTAACCAAGCCGTATCACCACGATATGTGCTCATTGGAATAAATTCATTTATATAAAATCCAAACGAAGAAACAAATGAATCAATAATAAATCCACCTGGTCCAAACAGTAATACGAATACCATTAATAAAACTGCTAACCTAACATTTAAATTACTTATAATTTGAATCCCTTTATCAATTCCCGTTACCGCAGATATAGTAGAAACAGCTACTACACAAACAATAATGGCTAATTGAGTAGTAAACACATCAGGAATGTTAAACAATGCTTGTAACCCATAACTTGCTTGTAGTCCTAAAAATCCGATTGGACCAATCGTCCCTGCAGCTACCGCAATAATGGCAAATACATCGATCATTGTTCCAAGCCAACTCTTTCGCAATCTCTCCCCAAAGATAGGATATAAAAGCGTTCGAGGTTTTAACGGCATATCTTTATGATAATGCCCGTACATCATAACTACCGCACTAATTGTACCTAAAATCGTCCAAGCCAGGAAACCCCAGTGCATATAACTTTGTGCTAAAGCAGGCATTACCGCTTCTTTCGTCCCAGCAGTTATACCTTCATGTATTGGTGGCACCGTCATCAAATGGTACATCGGCTCTGCGGCTGCCCAAAAAACGCCACCTCCAGCAAGTAATGTAGACATAATAATAGCGAGCCATTTTGTCGTACTAATCTCAGGTTTTTCTAGCCCCCCAAGTTTAACTCTCCCATATTTCGAAAATGCCATACACATTGCAACAACAAATGTGCCAATTAATAAAACTTGCCAAAAGGCACCAAAATATTTAATTGAAGCTGCAAAACTGCTATTAATGACTCCCTCTACGTAACTTTTATTTAAAATAACTGCAATTACAAATAATAAAAGTGAGCCACCACTAATAAGAAATACAGGCCAATCCGTTTTTCGACTCTTCATTCTCATTTACACTTCCTCCTTCCTCAGCAATCTAAAAAAACAACTTTATTATGTTTTATTGTTTACATCCAAAACACAATGATTATATAAGCATAATAATTCATCAATTTTCTACACACTTATGTTGTCCCTAAAAATATGCTAAATCCCTTATTTAAAAGAAAATTTCTATTCCTATTACATAAAAAAGCAAAACAAAAAACCTTATATTTCTATAAGGTCTTCGAAACAGAAATTTGATTATAACATAAGGAACTCCTTGGTTCAAAAAGCTCCTTCCAAAAATATCCGAGAGTAAAGGCTTCCATTTGCTACGTAACAGTAATTAAAAAAAATTATAATTTGCATAAAAAAACTATACTAAATATTATTTATGAAAGAAATTTGGCTTCAAAATTTCATTCGGATACGGTTTATGATAAATATGAGTGGTAGCTGGAGATAATGGCGGAATGAGCCACACCCAATTGCCCGTTACAACACGACCACAAGCTACTTCTTGCTTCTCAAATTGTTGAAATTGTTGTGCAGCAGTATGATGGTCAACAATACTAACTCCTTGTTTTTTAAAGGAATGTAACACAGCTACGTTTAATTCAATTAACGCCTTATCTTTCCATAACGTACCGTTTCTCGATGTATCGAGCTTCATCATCTCCGCAACAGCCGGCAGTAAATTATAACGATCATGATCCGCTAAGTTACGCGCCCCAATCTCCGTCCCCATATACCATCCATTGAACGGAGCAGCTGTATAGGAAATACCGCCAATTTCTAAGCGCATATCTGAAATCATTGGAACCCCATACCATTTTGCTCCTAAAGATGAGATTGGGTACTCTGGATGTTCAATTGGTACCTCTTTCACTTCTTTTTTAGGAATTTCTTTATATACAGGTTCTTTTCCATCGACAGAAAAAACAAGTGGCAATACATCGAAATTCATACCTTCTCCTTGCCAGCCAAGTTCCTGACAAAAATCCGTAAACGCAGTGGAATGAGAGTCACCAATCACTCCCATTTCTGTTTTATATCCTGCATACCTAATCAATTGGTGATTATAAATTCGTATATTATTTTCTTCACCTTGATATTGCTTAAAAATTGTAATTGTCGGTTTAACTTTCCCATCGTTCGTTGCATATTTAATATGATGAATTAATGCATTGTATACACCTTCCTCATCATTTACTTCACGTGCATCTAATATGTGCATCTTACTCCAAAATAGTCTTCCAATACATCGATTACTATTGCGCCATGCCATTCGTGATCCATGAACAAGTTCTTCAAATGTATGCTCATACGTCCCCGTCTTCTCTATCTCAACTTGAATTTCTTTTATTCTCTCTTCTATGAATTGTTCTTTATTAAGTTCTTTATAGCAAACCGTAATAAAATGACTCGCTTCCTCTATTAATTGTTTCGTTTTACTCATAAACGATCTCCTTCTATTTCAACAAAACGTTACTACTTTACAGTATAAGCAAAAAGAATAAGAGTCACAAATGAAAGTCGAAGTGTTACTTTTATTGTAATATTTTTCAGAAAATTAAAGAGATTACTATTGACTTGTATAAAAAATAGGTGTATTTTTGACTCAGGTAAATTATTTTTACCTAGACCAACTTTTAAATAAGAAAGGAGGGAATGTTATGTCTTCATTTCAATTGCCAAAGCTTTCATATGACTATGATGAACTAGAGCCATATATCGATAGCAACACGCTTTCTATTCATCATGGAAAGCACCATGCGGCATACGTAAATAACTTGAATGCCGTTTTAGAAAACTATACGGAATTACATAATAAACCTGTAGAAGAGTTACTATGTAATTTAGAAACTTTACCAAAAGAAATTGTTACAGCTGTCAGAAATAACGGTGGTGGACATTATTGTCATAGTCTTTTTTGGGAAGTGATGAGCCCACGAGGTGGCGGCGAGCCTAATGGAGACGTTGCAAAAGTAATTGATTATTATTTCAATACCTTTGACAACTTAAAAGATCAACTGTCCAAAGCAGCAATTAGCCGTTTTGGAAGTGGCTATGGGTGGCTTGTCCTTGATGGTGAAGAACTTACTGTTATGAGTACACCTAATCAAGATACACCTTTGCAAGAAGGTAAAATTCCATTACTCGTCATCGATGTATGGGAACATGCCTATTATTTAAAGTATCAAAATCGGCGTCCAGAATTTGTTACCAACTGGTGGCATACAGTGAACTGGGACCAGGTAAATGAAAAGTATTTACAAGCAATGCAATCACAAAAACATTAGTCGTGCGTATAAGGTAAGTTTGGTAATGTAAAATTAGTATTGTCGAAATCCTCCAGAATCCCCCGGATTGCCACCGGGGGATTTATGATTATTTCATTGCATGTATGTAATAACGTAATACTTGTTCTATTTCTATTTTCAATTCTCGGAACGGGAATCCTAATTCACTAGCTTTTCCATTATGTAATGTACAATTAATCACTTCATTATAAGGCGCTGCATTATCTCCTACTTCTTGAACGAGTGCTTTTATTCTCGTATTTTCTTCTATGAAATGAATAACTTCTCGAGTAGAAACTACCCCATTGCTACAAGCATTAATTGGCCCTTCTATGTCCTTCATCCCGCACCAAACTAAAAATTCTCCTGCTTCTTTTTCATGTATAAATGACAACTCTCCATCTAGACCATTCACGGCGACAGGTTCTTGCCTCACAATATGTTCAACGTAAAATTGTAACCTTTTCGTATAATCGTTTTCTCCAATAACAACCGGAAAACGTACTGCAACAACTGGGAATGTTGCTTGTTGAAATGAAACCGCTTCGGCTACTCTCTTTCCTTCACTATAAGTAAAATCCTTCCTACCACCATACGTAATAGCATACTCGTACGGATTAAAGTTCTCTTCTAACAAGCCTATCGCTGGCTCGTAAACAGCCATTGAAGATGTCATAACGTATTTCTTCGTTTTTCCTCGTAACACTTCACATACTATCTTCGCCGCATTCGAGCTATAGCATAAATTATCGTATACGATATCATAACTTTTATCTTCTAGACGCTCAGCTAGTTGTTTTTCGTCTTCTCTATCTACAATCAATCTGTTTACTACACTTCCAAAAGAATCTTCAGTAATGCCTCTCGTCGCAATTGTTACATCGTGTCCAGCTTGCAAAAGTGCTTCTACTAAATGTTTACCAAAAAATCTTGTTCCCCCTAGCACCAATACTTTTTTCAAATTCATCATCCCCATTTTGATAAATTGTAAAATACTACCTCTCTATTATAAATGCTAATATAGAAAAAGCATGGAATTCGTTTAACGATTCCATGCTTTTCTACAGAAAATATATTAACGTACTCGATATTTATAAATACAATAACAGAAGTATAAAATAGAAATTACGGATACATAAACCCATAGTTCATATACGAATCCCTCTCCCCATACTCCCATAAAATAAAAGAGTGAAGGCAACGTCAATGTTACCCATGATTGTACGAAGGCAATTCTTCCAAGGTATTGATTGATATTCTTCTTTTGTGTATTTAATACAAAGAATAAATACCAAAGTAATGCCCACATAAACCACGTTAATGCATTAACAACATCGTGAAATTGAACAAATGAAACAACCATATAGAATAAAGCAATAATTGCTACCCAAATACAAAACCAACCTAAACCGCTACTATCCATTCCTTTTATAAAGGTAACACCTACATATAAATAGGTTAATCCAAATAAGAAAGTAGCTGCATATGAATACACTGTCCAATTGCTTTGGTCAGAAATCATGATCAAATAGAACGGAATAATAATTTGTAGTGCACCCACAAATAAATTAAAAACACCCGCACTTTTCATCTCTGCTTTCCCTAATATAACAAGACTATTTAAAAATAAAGCTGCACCCGAAAGTAATAATCCTACATACCCCATATATCCTCATGTGAAAACCTTATATTTTCACACTGTACCCTCCCCGTCTTGTAAAAATTATATTATTCCTTATTCTCCTTCTTACTTACAACTACATACAAAGTTTTTTCGAAAATAAGTCAGACTTCCTACCTTAAAAAACAATAGAAAAACCCTTTTCATACAGTAATGATGTCAATCAAAATATATCACGCAATAAAAACGCTTTCAATAATACGTAATTCAAGCAAATAGCCAATAAGATTATTTGATTATAAACGTACTTTAACAATGATACAAGTATTGGAATACTTTTCAATAGAACCGGTTGCTATTCAAATGCTATGGTCAGTAATATTTTATTACATTCTCTTTCCTAAGTTGAACATATTACTGACCCCAAGCAACATAATAAAGAATACAATTTATTATATACATAAAATATCCTACAAATTAATAAGAGAATGCTTTACTAACTACCTTAAATTATTTGATAGCCGTTTTTATTATTTACCTGCCATCTCCAAGAATCTAAGCACATCTCTTCTAACCCATATTCCGCTTCCCACCCTAATTCTCGTTTCGCTTTAGATACATCAGCAAAACATACCGCTACATCACCAGGACGACGCCCGATAATTTTATAAGGTATTTTTTTGCCCGAAACCTTCTCAAAAGCATTAACCATCTCCAATACACTATACCCTTTCCCTGTACCAAGGTTATATGCATCTATTCCTGTAGTTTCAAGCACTTTCTCAAGTGCCTTTACATGTCCTTTTGCAAGGTCAACAACGTGAATATAATCACGAACACCTGTCCCGTCTTTTGTTGGATAGTCATTTCCAAATATATTTAATTCCTTTAACTTCCCTACCGCTACTTGTGTTACATATGGCATTAAATTATTCGGAATCCCATTTGGATCTTCTCCAATACGACCACTTTGATGCGCCCCAAATGGGTTGAAATAACGAAGTAACGCGATACTCCATTCACCATCAGCTTTTGCAACATCACGCATAATTTGCTCTATCATTAACTTTGTTTGCCCATATGGATTTGTCACGCTTAATGGAAATTCTTCTGTAATTGGTGACGTTTTTGGAATTCCATATACAGTTGCAGATGAACTAAAAATAAATTTTTTAACATGATGTTTCTGCATCACATCACATAGTATGATTGTACTTATTATATTATTATAATAATATGTTAGAGGGATTGTAGTCGATTCCCCCACTGCTTTAAATCCAGCAAAATGTATAACCGCTTCAATGCTATTTTCCAAAAAAATCTCATTCATTTTTTCACGATTTAAAACACTTTCATTATAAAATTTAAATTGTTTCCCTGTTATTTCTTTTACTCGGTTTAAAGACTCTATTGAACTATTTGAAAGATTATCTACGACTATAATTTTATAATTATTATTTAATAATTCTATACACGTATGACTACCAATATATCCTGCTCCACCCGTTATAAGTATCGCCATATATATAGTCCCCCACTTATCATCAATTATAAAATCTCAATACACATCTATCCTATCATATTCCAAGATATAAATTCTAAATATTTTAAATTTTCTTTTATACAAAAAGCTACATAACCTTTAAGTTATGTAGCTCTTCAACATCTATATTTTTCTATATCATTTTTTATTACCCAAAAATTTTAGTAAAAGCTATCCAAACGTTCTGATTTGTTAAATTACGTAACAATATACACTTAAAAAGTGTGCCAGGCTTCCTAATAATACGAAAACATGAAAAATTTCATGGTGCCCCATATATTTAAACTCCAACCATTTTGGCTTAGCACCGTAAATAAACCCACCAATTGTATAAAAAATACCTCCAAGTACTAAGAAAAGGATACCTCCTGTACTTAAATTCTCAGCTAGCGGTGCAAAGAATAGAACAATTAACCAACCCATCAGAAGATAAATTCCTGTCGATAACCACCTTGGGCAATTAAACCAAAACATTTTAAAAACAATACCACAAATCGCAGTTGCATAAACTAAACAAAATAGTAGTAAACCATTTGCCGAACTTAATGTAATTAAGCAAAAGGGTGCATATGTACCTGCAATTAATATAAAAATCATAGAATGATCTAACTTCCTAAAGAAATAAATAACACGTTCACTGGCTACAACACTATGATACACAGCTGATGCCATATAAAGGACCATCATCCCAATACCGAATAAAATAACAGCTGTAATTGCAGCAAAAGATGGCATCTTAACAGAAACTTTCACAAGCATAGCTAATAATGCAATAAATGCTAATACAGCTCCTCCTAAGTGAGTAAATGCATTAACCGGTTCTCTTACATAAGCATTCATATAAACACCCCTCATATAATTACATGTAGTTTTTATAACTACATGTAATTATATACATATTATTTATACTAGTCAACATTTACAATTCACTTGTTTCGTAATACCATATTTAAAGATATACTAAACATTCAGTTCCACTAAGTTATAAAAGTGAGGGGTTTTACGTGGAAAATATAAATAAATTACTTGAATCATTACATTTAGAAAAAAATATTAAACTTGAGGATATCCCAAATGTCGACTTATATGTAGACCAAGTTGTTCAACTATTTGAGAATACTTATGCGGATTCAACAAGAACTGATGATGAAAAAGTATTAACAAAAACAATGATTAACAATTACGCAAAAGGGAAACTATTCATCCCTATTAAAAATAAAAAGTATTCAAAAGAGCATATGATTCTAATTAGCTTGATTTACCAATTAAAAGGAGCCCTTTCCATTAATGACATAAAAAGCTCCTTAGAAAATATAAATGTACCTTTACTAAACGATGATACATTCGAATTAAATACTCTCTATAAAGATTATCTTGCTCTTACTGAAACCAATGTGGAAACCTTTAAACAGGACGTAAATAACCGTATTAGGGAAGTAAATGAGATTTCCTCCTTAGAAGATCAAAAGCTAGAAAAGTTTTTATTACTAACATCCTTCGTGACGATGAGTAATATGTACAGACGATTGGCAGAGAAGTTAGTGGACGATTTAAAAGAATCGTAAATAAAAAAACTATCCACCTGTTACAGTGGATAGTTTTTTTATTTACTTAATTGCTTCATGGACTTTTAATTGTTTCCCTTTAATCGTTGTAGTTTTCATAGTCTTTAAAACAATTGGTCCTTTTCCATTTAATATTTCAACGTAAGAAACATTGTCCTGTATCGTAATAATTCCTATATCTTCTGCTGTAACACCTTTAATTTTAGCAATTGTGCCGACAAAATCTACCGCTCTAATTTTCTTTTTCTTCCCACCATTAAAGTACAGCTTCATAATCCCTTTGTTTAAGTCTGCACTTTTATCTTTCTTTATAATTGGTTTAGCATGTATTTTTTCCTCAAATACTGCCTTCCCTTTCATAACCTCTTCTTTTGAAGGTGCATATGCCTTTGGAATTTCAAAGCCGATGTACGCCTCAATTTCTTCTAAAAATCTATCTTCATACGGAGTTATGAATGTAATAGCTTTTCCTTTATTGCCAGCTCGTCCCGTTCTTCCCGTACGATGTACATAACTTTCTTTTTCTAACGGAATATCATAGTTAATAACATGTGTAATATTATCAATATCAATTCCTCTAGCAGCTACGTCTGTCGCTACTAAATAACGGAACTTTCCTTTTCTAAAATCGTCCATAACTTCAAAACGATCTTCTTGCACCATACCACCATGTATTTTGTCACAAGGATAGTTAACACGGTTTAACTGTCTAAATACGTGATCTACATTTTCTTGTGTACGGCAAAAAATAATACAACTATCTGGATTCTCAATTGTTGTTACATCTTTAAGAAGTGAAAGCTTCTCCTCTTCTCTCGTCTCAAAAAGTGTATGTTCAATTTTGTCTGTGGTAATCCCGGCAGCCTTAATTTCAATATGCGTTGGCGAATCCATATACGTACGGGATAACTTTTCAACATCTTCTGGAAGTGTTGCCGAAAATAGCATTGTCATTCGCTTTGTAGGTAATTCATCAATAATTGCCTCTACTTGATCAATAAAGCCCATATTTAGCATTTCATCTGCTTCATCAATGACTAAATACTTCAGACATTCTAAAGAAAGGGTACCTTTTTCAATATGATCTAACACACGGCCAGGAGTCCCCACTACGATATGTGTCTTTTGTTTTAACTCTAATTTTTGACGTGCAAATGGAGACTTACCATAAACGGCCGCAGCCTTAATTCTTTTGAAGCGGCCTATATTCGTAATATCTTCTTTCACTTGAACAGCAAGTTCTCTCGTCGGCGTCAAAACTAATGCTTGTGGCTTATTCTCTTCCCATTCCACCATTTCACAAAGTGGAATACCGAATGAAGCTGTTTTTCCACTTCCAGTTTGCGATTTTACAACAAGATCCTTCTTTTTCAATGCAACTGGAATAACCTCTCCTTGCACTTCTGTTGGATTTTCGTAGCCTAAACCAGTAAGTGCTCTTACAATTTCTTTACTTAATGCATAATTGGTAAAGCTTTTTTTATTCATATATTAACCTCATTTTATTCTGTATTATTTTCTTCTTTATCGTTTCCTATCACTGAATTATCATGTAGATACTATCACCTTATTCATTATACTTGAAAGCTCACATAAAAAGGCAAATCGTGCAAGATTCATCTTTTTATATAGGAATAAACAAAAGGTTTCTTTATTCCGAAAAAAATTTTAGAAATATTATTTCAGAATAAAAATAACCTCCGTCATTCCATCTAATGTTCAACTAAATGATAATGCCTTTTCTTTTTAATGTTTGCCTTCAATAAAATAGTTGTTATCACTGACAACACTCCTATCTAGATTCTAATAAACGAACAATAAGGATAGAATAATGTTTTAAATTCGCTTTTAACACTATTCCATCATATATATACTCTGTTTTTTAAAAAAATGTTAAGAAATACTTTGACTTCTTCATAAAAATGATGTAAATTATCCTATGGACGAACATTTTTAATTAATAGAAATAAAATATTCGTATTTTAGGGGTGTAAATGATGGAAAACGTATTCGACTATGAAGATATTCAATTAATTCCTGCAAAATGTATTGTAAACAGCCGCTCTGAATGTGATACAACTGTCACTTTAGGTAAACATAAATTTAAATTACCTGTCGTACCTGCAAATATGCAAACGATTATTGATGAAAGAATTGCAACTTATTTAGCTGAAAACAATTACTTCTATATCATGCATCGTTTCCAGCCAGAGAAACGTATCTCATTTATTAGAGATATGCAATCACGTGGATTAATCGCTTCTATTAGCGTTGGTGTAAAAGAGGACGAATATGAATTCGTACAACAATTAGCTGCTGAGCAACTTACACCTGAATACATCACGATTGATATTGCACACGGACATTCTAATGCTGTAATCAACATGATTCAACATATTAAAAAGCATTTACCAGAAAGCTTCGTTATCGCTGGAAACGTTGGAACTCCAGAAGCGGTAAGAGAATTAGAAAACGCTGGTGCTGACGCAACAAAAGTCGGTATTGGACCTGGTAAAGTTTGTATTACTAAAATTAAAACAGGCTTTGGAACTGGCGGTTGGCAACTAGCTGCACTTCGCTGGTGTGCAAAAGCTGCAAGTAAGCCAATTATCGCTGACGGTGGTATTCGTACACACGGCGACGTAGCTAAATCTATTCGATTTGGGGCGACTATGGTTATGATCGGTTCTCTATTCGCTGGTCATGAAGAGTCTCCAGGGGAAACAATTGAAAAAGACGGCAAACTTTATAAAGAGTACTTCGGTTCAGCTTCTGAATTCCAAAAAGGCGAGAAGAAAAACGTTGAAGGTAAGAAAATGTTCGTTGAGCATAAAGGTTCTTTAGAAGACACTTTAATCGAAATGGAACAAGATCTTCAATCTTCTATCTCTTACGCTGGTGGAACAAAATTAGACTCAATTCGTACTGTAGATTATGTAGTCGTGAAAAACTCTATTTTCAACGGTGATAAAGTATATTAATTTTTAAATTTAACTCGAAGGACAAGCATTTTATGCTTGTCCTTCTTTTTCATATATAAAAATGTAAAATATTTTCATTTTACTGAATTTTCTAGTATCATATTTTTAGATACTTATAATAAGGGGGATATAACAAATGAAAAATGTAATTGAGAAACGCCATATTCGCACAGAAGTCCCTACTGAACTAACATGGGACCTCTCTGATTTATACGAATCTGATAAAGAGTGGGAAACTGCATTACGTGTATTAACAAACGATATAAAAAAACTTGATGCGTTTAAAGGACAATTACACACTAGCCCCACTACCTTATTACATTGCCTACTTTTAGAAGAAGAGCTTTTAATGAAGTTAACAAAATTATACTCCTATGCAAATTTAAAAGAATCAACTGATCGTACAAATCCAGTTATTCAAGCGAACTCTTCCAAAATTGCTGCTTTATGGACGAAAGTACATACTGCACTATCCTTTATCCATAATGAAATCCTCTCATTCGATGAAGGAACAATTGAAAAGTATTTACACGAAGAAACAAAACTCGAACCTTTCCGTAAATCATTACTAGACATCCTACAAAAAAGGCAGCACACGCTCTCTCCTGAAACAGAAGAAGCCCTTGCTGCACTTGGCGAAGTACATAATTCTCCATACAAAATTTACGGTATGACTAAATTAGCCGATATGGATTTTACCTCCATACAAGACGAACAAGGAAACGAACTCCCTGTATCATTTGCATTATTTGAAAGCAAATATGAGTTCTCTCCAAGCGCAGACATACGTAGAAAAGCATACTCATCATTTATCTCCACCTTGAAACGATATAAGAATACAGTGGCAACAACATATGCTACTGAAGTAAAAAAACAAGTAACACTCTCTCGTTTACGCAAATTTGAATCTGTTACTCATATGCTTTTAGAACCTCAAAAAGTTCCACTTGAAATGTATAACAATCAACTTAATATTATTTATAAAGAATTAGCGCCTCATATGCGCCGTTTTGCAGATTTAAAAAAGAAAGTATTAGGACTCGATCAAATGCTGTTCTGCGACTTACATGCACCTTTAGATCCCGAATTTAATCCAACTATCACATACAAGGAGGCTGGTAAATTAATTCAAGATTCTTTAAAGGTGTTAGGCGATGAATATAGTTCCATTATCCAAAAAGGATTCAAAGAAAGATGGGTTGATCTTGCAGATAACGTAGGCAAATCAACCGGAGCATTTTGTTCAAGCCCATATGGCTCTCATCCATACATTTTAATTACATGGCAAAATACGATGCGTGGATGCTTCACATTAGCCCATGAATTTGGGCATGCTGGTCATTTTTATTTAGCAAATAAAAACCAGCGTATTATGAATGTACGTCCATCTATGTACTTTGTTGAAGCACCATCTACAATGAATGAATTACTATTAGCCCAGCATTTATTAGCAACTACTGACGACAAGCGAATGCGCAGATGGGTGATTCTGCAACTACTTGGCACATATTATCATAACTTTGTTACTCACTTACTTGAGGGAGAATATCAAAGAAGAGTATATACCCTAGCAGACGAAGGAGAAGCACTTACAGCTACAACTTTAACTGAAATAAAAACAAATGTACTTTCGACATTCTGGGGAAATTCTGTAGAAATTGACGAAGGTGCTGGCTTAACTTGGATGCGTCAACCTCATTATTATATGGGTTTATATTCTTACACCTATTCCGCAGGCCTCACTGCATCTACTGCGGTAGCTCAAATGATTAAAGAGGAAGGACAACCTGCCGTTGATCGCTGGTTAGATGTACTTCGCGCTGGTGGTACGATGAAACCACTTGAATTAATGAAGCATGCCGGAGTCGATATGTCAAAACCAGATGCAATCCGCAGGGCTATTTCTTACGTCGGTTCCTTAATTGATGAATTAGAACGCTCTTATCAAGAATAAAAACAAGCCCTCGCTTTATGAGGGCTTGTTTCATATTTATTTTCCAAATCTTTTACGGTATCCACATTTCCTGCATAGCTCTTCGACTGCAACTCTTTTCGAAAATCCATCGACAATGTTTGTTGCTCTTTCACCTTCTATAATGTTAGAAAATGAGTCATTATTAATATTCCCAAGGTTAATAATCCCCTCACCATCTAAACAACAAGGAATAACCGTTCCGTTCGCTAAAATACCAGCTTGATTTCGAAGACCATGACAGAATCCTTTTCCATCATCCTCTTCTTCATGTAATGCCGGCCACTGGAATTCATAGTCTTGATTAATAAAGACACGTTCCGCAATTTTTATACCTTTTCCTGGTGTAAGCTTCTCTTCGATTTGATAAGATAGACCAAACTCATTTTCAATGATGGATAGTAAATCTCTATTTTTCTGGATTTCAGCGTTTGTTTTATTATCCTGAGTTAAATTCCATAACCGTAGTGAAACAATTAAATCCGATTGACTTGTCGCCTCTCTAATGAAGGAAAGTATACTCCTTACATAACCTTCTTTATCTTGCGAACCTGGATGCCCATCAAAACTGTGCAGTGAAAAATTCATTTGTCTTAACGCAGGCTTATTTAACAGTCTATGCCTTCTCTTATTAATTAACGTTCCGTTCGTTGTAATATTAACTTTAAACCCTTTTTCATGGCTCAAATCTAATAGTTGATCTATTTTCGGATGGAGCAATGGCTCACCCTTCACATGCAAATAAATGTAGTCTGTGTGAGGTTTAATTTGGTCTAATCTTTTAGCAAAATCCTCCACAGAAATGAATTGCTTCTGCCTTTCCGTCGGCGGACAAAAGCTGCACGCAAGATTACATACACTCGTAATCTCCAAGTAAAACTTTTTAAACTTCTTCACCTTTAATTCCTCACTTCTATGACTACTTATACTTTTTCCTCTTCATATTACAACACACTTTTTTATAAATAGAAACATACTTATTTTAGGAAATCTTCGTACTACCTATTAATGTTTAAAAGACCATCGGTGTTTTTTTCCAATGGTCTTTTTATATACAAAAAGTAATTTTATTTATGATACGGTTCTCCACGATTAATACGAAACGCTCTATACACTTGCTCAAGCAATACTAATCGCATTAATTGGTGTGGTAATGTCATCTTTGAAAAAGAAAGAGATTCGTTTGAACGCTTCATTACTTCTGAACTTAGTCCAAGTGATCCACCAATTACAAAGGCAACTTTACTCTTTCCATATGTAGCAAGACGATCTAAGCTTACTGCAAATTCTTCTGATGATTTTTGCTTTCCTTCTATCGCTAACGCAATGACATGCGTATCGTCAGAAATTTTATCCAGTATACGTATACCTTCTTTTTCTTTTACAATTAACATTTCTGCTTCACTTAAATTTTCTGGCGCCTTTTCATCTGGCAATTCAATTACTTCTACTTTTGCGTATGCAGATAATCGTTTTAAGTATTCTGCTATACCTTGTTTTAAATATTTTTCTTTTAATTTCCCAATTGAAATAATCGAGATATTCACACTCATTCCCCACCTTACAAACATGTTATCCACATAACTTATCCACATATCCACAATTGTTACCCACATATTGTGTGAGAATCTGTGTTCGATACAACATATGTCGCCTCGTTTTGACAAAATTCACATGTTTTTTTCTCTTTTCCTGAGTTATCCACATTGTTGATAACTGGTGCAACTTCACACTCATCCACAATAATATCTAAAGCTAATTCAACATGTTCTAAACAACAAGGTAAATTCATATTCTTCACCTCACTTTTCTACAATAGAAAACAGGAGGTAGGCCCTCCTGTTTTTAATACTTTTGAATGCCTAGTTTAACCGTTGTTGTTGCTCGTTTTGTACCACGATAAAACGTAAGAGTCATTTTATCATTAATTTTTTTATCATATAAGGCCGTACGGAATCCGATAATATCGCGAACCGGTTTTCCATCTACTGCTACAATCACATCGTGTTCTCGTAAACCAGCATCTACACCTGGCGAAGGACTCTTCACATCTAAAATGCAAACTCCCTCTGTTACATTGCCTGGTAAATGCAATGTTTTTGACCAATGGTAATTTGGAATCTCATTTAACGATCTAAGTTCAATTCCAACATACGGTCTCCTTACTTTTCCGTACTTCTCTAATTCATTCATAATTGGAACAGCTCTAGTAACTGGAATAGCTAGTCCAATTCCTTCTACTTCTTTTGCTGCAATTTTCATTGAGTTAATGCCTATTAATTGACCTGCCGCGTTTACAAGCGCACCACCACTATTACCTGGATTAATCGCTGCGTCTGTTTGCAAAACTTCTACTTGCCAATCATAATGTCCATCTTGATCTAAATCTACAGGGACAATACGTTCATTAGCCGAAATAATGCCTTGTGTGACAGTTCCAGAAAATTGCAGCCCCAGTGGGTTTCCAATCGCAATGACCGGCTCCCCTCTACGAACAGTATTAGAATCGCCAATTTCAATTATTTTTTTCACATGCTTTGCATCTATTTCTAGTACAGCTAAATCTGTGACTACATCGGTTCCTAATACTTTCCCGGGAACCTTCTTACCGTCACTTAAACTTACTTCAATACGATTTGCTCCAGCGACAACATGATTATTCGTTACAATATAAGCTTGGCCATCTGTCTTTTTATAAATTACACCCGATCCTGTACCAGCTTCTGAATCTGCCTCTGAAAAATTATCTCTTTGAATATTAATAACGCCAACAACAGCTTCAGACGCACGATCAACAGCATCAACGAAGCTAATCTGTTTAATTCCTTGAGCTTCAGCCATATTACTTCCACTTGCTTCAGCTTGCGGAAGCGCCCCCGCATCATTCGCAAATAAAGGAGCTCCAAATGCAAATAACGAAGCTCCTACAATTGTTCCTGCTATACTAGAAACAACAATACCTTTATGCTTCTTTTTTCTTGCACGTTTCATACGATAATTTTCTTCATCAATAAAGGACATATTTGTTCACCCATCTTCCTGAAAACAACTATATTCACCTTTATTGTTTACTAAAATGAAGAATTATACGTATTGAATTTTTGTAGGCATTTTCGGATCTGTATCATGAATTTCGAAGGCTTCTCCCACTCCAAATCCTTTTTCCTCTAATACTTGTGATACTGACATACGTGCTAGTTCTTTCATGTTATTATCTAAACTTAAATGGGCTAAATAAATATGTTTTGTCTCATCTGTAATTACATCCGCCATCGCTAATGCAGCGTCCTCATTACAAACGTGACCCACATCACTTAAAATACGTCGCTTAATACTCCATGGATAACGTCCCATACGAAGCATTTCCACGTCATGATTACTTTCAAACACGAAAGCATTAGCACCCTTAATAACACCTTTCATACGATCACTCACGTATCCCGTATCTGTAATAAGGGCTAACTTTCTATTATTGTTATGAAAAGCATAGAACATCGGCTCTGCCGCATCATGAGAAACCCCAAATGACTCGACCTCAATATCACCGAATGTTTTCACATCCCCAACTGAGAAAATAAACTTTTGCTCAGTTGGGATATTTCCTATTAAATGTTCCATTGCATTCCATGTTTTCTCATTTGCATAAACAGGTAAATCATATTTACGTGCCAATACACCTAACCCTTTAATATGGTCACTATGTTCATGTGTTACAAGAATACCTGATACATCATTTATATTTAGTTCTGCCTGTTTAAATAAAGCCTCTGTTGCTTTACCACTTAAACCTGCATCGACGAGTAATTTTTTTTCATCTGTTCCTACATATAGCATATTCCCTGTACTTCCACTTGCAAGTACGCTAAAATGCAACCCCATTCTTTCTCACTCCAGTATGTTCATCAACCACTTGATTTTCCCTTTCCCCTAATTCCATAACTTGTCCTTCAATTGCATTTACAAAGAAGTCCTGCTTCTGCTCCGTTTTTAAATTCCATGTTGGAGCAAGTACTTGGTTATTAGAAGTAGATGCGGTAAGGGTGGCATAACCAATTTGTGCTTCTTTTACATGTGTATTCCCATGAACTTTATTTTTTAAATACAGATTTTCTAAAGCTGTTTGAGCAGTAATAATTTCTTGCTGTTTCGTTTTTTCACTTTCGCCCATTTCTTTTAAATCAGTTAGCATCGTCTGCGTGTACGACACAAGTTCATTTTTTTCATTTAATTCCACAACAATCATTGCCTGATCGTTATAGAAAATAGGCTTATCTTTATATTTTTGGAAGAAGTAAATTTTAGATTCTTTCATCGCCCCAAGCTCATACTTTTGTCCATCCAATACATAGTTCTTCAAAAAATCACTATACTTATCTTTGGATAATGATTTTGTATTTAAAAAGGGCTCTTTTAGCTTACTTTCTATCTTGTACATATTTTGTATATGCACCGTTTGACTCTTTAAAGACTGTACATCTTCTTCTTTAAATGCCTTGTTTTCCGCCCTAATAAATGACTCTTTTTTCGGTTCTTTAGGGAAATTACCCATAGTAATTTTGTTTGCTTTTAATTCTTGATCTATCTTTGTTTCTGCAATAAGCTCCAATTGATTACTATCTTGCTTTTGAATGAATTGAAAAATGAGAAAGAGGTCCAAAACAAAAAAGGTCACAATAAATATGGTTTTAATCCGATCCCAATCCATTTAGTCCTCCCTCACTCCACTCATATATTTTTTGTTTACCCGCTTCATCTTCAACAAACTTTACATACCAAATTGGCTGTAGTCGAGCTACTTGCCCATCTAGTGATAATTTGTATCCAATACCAATGTCTTTAATGAATCGTTTATCTACCGCGGCATTATTTTCTAAGGATGCTATTACAACGTGACCTGATGGAAGAGTAACCTTCTGTTCTATACCTTTCGTATTTAAAGACAACAACGGTCTTTCATATTCCATTACTTCTTCTGATCCCCATATTTGTCTCAATTCAGCTAATCCATCTGTATTGAATACGGAATATCCATCTTCATGTAAACGGAATACCGTCTGTCCTTTATTCATATAGTCCAAACGATATGAATCCAAACTCCCACTGTGACCATTTACAAAATCAAAGCTTTTTTGTAAAAGCACTAAATTATCTGTCGTTTTCTCACTTGAAACAGAAGAATTTTTATACTTTAGCATATGACGATCATTTTCAATCTCCATGGACCTAATACCATCTGTAAATGTTTCTTTCGACTTCTCGGTAATAGGGCTTAAATAACGTGGGTCACTAAAAAGAGCATTCTTAAATGTGTCGACCGCTAAATTAGATGAAATATATGTTATATTACTCAATTCTGTCGTTCCATCTGGTAAAAATAGCTTTTTCATATCATTAATTTGATAGTCAAAATAAGGTTTTGCCGATACTATAAATTGATTTTGTGCATTTACAATATCTTTTAAATACACACCACTTAATTTTGCTTCATATATTCTAGAGTTATCGCCATCAGAAACAAAATTAATTTTAATTTCTTGATCCCTACTTCTAGAAGGGTCAAGAATAATTCGATTAAAATGTTTAGGCTTATCTATACTTTTTTCTTTCATATTAAACATAGATTTAACTGCATCAAATGGGATGTTGGTAGGAAAAACAAGTTCCATTTTCCCTTCACCATGCACATAAGAAAGGAAATCAGCCTTAGCAATCGATATCTCTTTGAAATCATGTAATTCCCCTGCTTCCAAAGGTTTATAGATTGATTCTATATCGCCCTCTCTTTTGCTCCCGTAATGATTTTTATCTTTATGCACGATGATAGAAGTAGGACGGACAACATCAGCAATTTTAGTTTGAGTAGTTCCTTCATTCCCCTGCACAAATTTTGCATTTTGCATAGACGTGGAATCTGGCACATACGTCCATAAGTTAAAAGTAAGAAATAGGCTAATTACAACTAAATTAATTAAAACTATCGTTTTAACATTTTCCATACTCATTCCCAATCGTCCTCTTCATCCGCTGCCATTGGCAATGTGAAGTAAATAGTTGTCCCTTTTCCTTCCTCACTCTTCGCCCAAATCGAGCCACCATGCGCCTCAATCATTTCTTTCGCAATTGCTAATCCAAGTCCTGTACCACCCATTTGTCTTGAACGTGCTTTATCTACGCGATAAAAACGTTCAAAGATTTTATCGACGTTTTCTTTTGGAATACCCATTCCTTGGTCACTTACACTAATCTCTAATAATTCCCCGCGATCACGTAAGCGATATGTTACTGTTCCACCTTCTGGTGAATACTTTAATGCATTTGAAATAATGTTATACAAAACTTGCGTAATTTTATCCGTATCCATATCAATAAATCGGGATTTCTTAGAGAAAGATCGTTTGAAGCTTACGTTTTGCTCTTTAGACATTTCAAAACGATCAATAATGTTATTAAAGAAGTCAGTAAAGTCGACCCATTCTTTCATTAAACGATGTTCTGTACTATCAAGTTTAGAAAGTTGCAATAACGCATTTACAAGTCTAATCATTCTTTCTGTTTCTTCTTGTGTAACTGTTAAAAATTGCGGTGCAATATTCGGATCTTGCCACGCGCCGTCCGTAAGCGCCTCTAAGTAACTGCGCATCGTTGTTAATGGCGTTCTTAATTCATGGGAAACGTTTGCCACAAACTCACGGCGTTCCCTTTCTATACGCTCCTGCTCAGTTACATCATATAATACGGCAATTAAACCATTTGCTTTCCCTGTCTCTTTTTGAATAACAGAGAAACTAGCACGTAAAATATATGGCTCATTTCTCGTACTAAAATCTAATAAAACGGAATCAGGCTCTTCGTATAAATGATCGAGCGTAAATTCTTCTTGTATCCCTAATACTTCTAAAACAGATTGATCGAGCGCCGTTTCACGCGAAACATTTAGCATCTTTTCCGCAGGATCATTTAATAAAATAATGTCCCCTTTTCGGTCAGTAGCAATTACTCCATCTGTCATATGTGATAAAACAGATGATAATTTACGTCTTTCACTTTCCGTTGAAGAACGAGCTTGTTGTAATTTTTTTGATAAATTATTGAAAGATAATGCTAATTGTCCTATTTCATCATGGCTATGCACTTTTACTTTTCTTGAATAGTTTCCTTTTGCCATTTCAATCGCTTGTCTTCGCATATCTGAGATTGGTCTCGTAATCGTTTGAGCTAACAAAATTCCAAGTACAGCTGTTACGAGTAATGCAATAACGGTTCCAGTCGCAAAAATTTGATTAATATCCTTCATCTGTTTATAAACATCTTCCATAGATGCAACAATGTAAATAACACCAAGTGCATCCTTGCCGTTATCATCTAGAATAGGAGTAAGCATAACTTGTACACGATGGCCTGTACGACCATCCTTCTCAATTTTCACTTCTGGCTTTTTTTGTACCAATACCCGTTGAACAGCTATATCAGTTGATGTTCTATTTACCTTGTTTTGCTTTGACTCATCTGAAATAGCGAGTAACTTTCTATGCGCATCAAATACACTTACCTCTTGGATATCTTTCTTTCGATCAGAGGCAAATTTTCGAATTGAAGTTTTAATCGTTTCATCTGTTGATTCTGTTTCTGCTTTTGTATAACTTTTTTTAAACTCTTGTTTCAAGTTATATGATAATAAGTTCGTTTGCTGCGTTAAAGAATCTCTAAAGCCTTGTACAAGACTCTTTTCTAACTCTCTTACAAAATATACCCCAATAACCTGCATAGCTATTAATATTAATAGCATATATATGAGTACAAATTTTAAATGAATAGATTGAAAAAAACCAACTTTCTTCATATACTATTCCTGCTCTGGGTCACGCAAGTAATACCCTACTCCACGTCTAGTTACAATTAAAGTAGGATGACTTGGATTATCTTCAATTTTTTCACGTAAACGACGCACTGTTACATCCACTGTACGTACATCTCCAAAATAGTCATAACCCCAAACTGTTTGCAATAAATGTTCACGAGTCATAACTTGTCCTAAATGTTTGGCTAAATAATGTAGTAGCTCAAATTCACGATGTGTAAGTTCAATATTTTCCTCACGTTTCGTTACACTATACGCATTTGAATTGATAACGATTGGTCCAATAACCATTTCCGTATTTTCTTCTTTTTCTGCAGCACCACCTTGTTGATGGCGACGTAAATTCGCCTTCACACGAGCAAGTAATTCCCTCGTACTAAATGGCTTCGTTACATAATCATCTGCTCCAAGCTCAAGCCCTAATACTTTATCAATTTCAGAGTCCTTTGCTGTAAGCATAATAATCGGCATTTCTGAGCTTTTACGTATTTCACGGCAAACCTCTAAGCCATCCTTACCTGGTAGCATAATGTCCAATAAAACCATATCTGGCTGCTCTTCATTCGCTTTTTCAATCGCTTCATCACCATCATGCGCCATTACAATTTCAAAACCTTCTTTTTCTAGGTTGAACTTCAAAATATCCGCAATCGGCTTTTCATCATCAACTACTAAAATTTTCTTTCCCATCATCGTCTATTTCCTCCTTATAAAGTGAAACTTTAATCGGGCATTTACGTGCAGTTGATCTCGCCCCTAACTTCTTTACCTTCGTTGAATTTTTGGGTGGGGTCTTACTGCCCGGTAAATAGCGGGTAAAAATATGGTCAATATCCCTAAACACATTGATGTCTACATAGTATGTCCCTATATGACCGCATCTTTTGCTTAAGTACTTTCTCCTCTATTCTCACAGACTCATGTATGATCCACTTTTACACGGAATCCTATACGATCTATAGAAAAACCTCTAGCTTCAACTGCTAGAGGCTTCTCATTCTATTTTAAAATAACTACTCACTTTTGTAAAATTACACAAATAAAAAGGATATTAAGTGGGCCCACTTAATATCCTGAGAGTGGCTCGGGACGGAATCGAACCGCCGACACGAGGATTTTCAGTCCTCTGCTCTACCGACTGAGCTACCGAGCCAAAACTATATATAAAACCACTAATGGTGGTATAAACAAAAGTGGCGGTCCCGACCGGGGTCGAACCGGCGATCTCCTGCGTGACAGGCAGGCATGTTAACCACTACACCACGGGACCAAAAATGAACATAAAAAAAAACATGACCCGTACGGGATTCGAACCCGTGTTACCGCCGTGAAAGGGCGGTGTCTTAACCACTTGACCAACGGGCCACGAAAAATAAAATGGTGAGCCATGAAGGATTCGAACCTTCGACCCTCTGATTAAAAGTCAGATGCTCTACCAACTGAGCTAATGGCTCATACTCACCAACGTCATATTTTCGTGACGACAAGATGTATCATAACATGTTTTCTTTATTTTGTGCAATACCTTTTTTTATTTTTTTTATAAAAGATAAGAAAAAACTCATGCGGACATGAGTTTTTTCTCAAAAATATCAATTAAGCTTCGTATACGTTACGAACAATATTTGTTTGGTTACGATCTGGTCCAACTGAGAACATAGATAATTGAATTCCTGTTAACTCAGAAACACGTTCTACGTATTTTCGTGCATTTTCAGGAAGCTCGTCTAATGATTTTACACCAGTAATATCTTCTGTCCAACCTGGAAGCTCTTCGTATACAGGCTCACATTTCGCTAAAATGTTTAAGTTTGCTGGAACTTCATCGATCACTTCGCCATTGTATTTGTAAGCAACGCAAATTTTAAGAGTCGGAATACCTGTTAGAACGTCGATAGAATTTAATGATAAATCTGTTAAACCACTAACACGACGTGCATGTCTTACAACAACGCTATCGAACCAACCTACGCGGCGCGGACGACCAGTTGTCGTTCCATACTCACGACCAACTTCACGAATTTGATGACCAATTTCATCATGAAGCTCAGTAGGGAAAGGACCATCACCTACGCGGCTTGTATATGCTTTACACACACCTACAACGCGAGTAACTTTCGCAGGACCAACTCCAGTTCCAACTGTTACACCACCAGCAATCGGGTTAGAAGATGTAACGAACGGGTACGTACCGTGGTCGATATCAAGCATAACACCTTGTGCACCTTCAAATAATACACGGTGATTGTTATCTAGTGCATCATTTAATACAACAGACGTATCACATACATATTGCGCGATTTGTTGTCCGTACTCGAAGTACTCTTCGAAGATTTCTTCTACACTGAAACCTTCTGTATCGTACATTTTTTCAAATAAACGATTTTTTTCTACTAAATTGCGCTCAAGCTTTTCTTTAAATGCTTCACGGTCTAAAAGATCAGCCATACGAATACCAATACGAGCAGCTTTATCCATATATGCAGGACCGATACCTTTTTTCGTTGTACCGATTTTGTTATCACCTTTACTTGCTTCTTCTAATTCATCTTGTTTTAAGTGATAAGGTAAAATAACGTGCGCACGGTTACTTACACGTAAATTATCAGTACTTACACCACGATCGTGTAAGTATTTTAACTCTTCAAGTAATGCTTTCGGATCTACTACTAAGCCATTTCCGATTACACAAATTTTCTCTTTATAGAAAATACCAGATGGAATTAAGTGTAATTTATATTTAACTCCGCCGAAAACAATTGTATGTCCCGCGTTATTTCCACCTTGATATCTTGCAACTACTTCCGCATGCTCAGAAAGAAAATCAGTGATTTTACCTTTTCCTTCGTCGCCCCATTGTGTTCCTACAACTACTACTGAAGACATTATTAAAGCACCTCCGCGATTTTCAAACGATCTATTCAAACAATATAATTGTACCAAAACCGAAAAAGAAGTCAACCAAAAAGCGAACATTTTTTTATTAAAAAACATTTTCGTTCGTAAGAATTATATTTTCACACTATGAAAGCCTTATCTTTCCTATAAAAAAAAAAGAAACACATCTTATTATAAGAAATGCATTTCTTTTTTATACTATCTTTATGCAGGCGGCGCATGTCCATCCTCAAAGCGACGTTCTAAGTTAACGAACTTATTGAACTCTTTAACGAATGCGAGCTCTACTGAGCCTACGGGACCGTTACGCTGCTTTGCAATAATAATTTCAATCGTATTTTTATTTTCCGTTTCTCGGTCATAGTAATCTTCACGATATAAGAAGGCTACAATATCAGCATCCTGCTCGATACTTCCCGATTCACGAATATCAGACATCATTGGACGTTTATCTTGACGAGATTCTACACCACGAGATAACTGCGACAAGGCAATAACAGGCACTTGCAATTCACGCGCAATCCCTTTTAATGTACGAGAAATCTCAGATACTTCCTGCTGACGGTTTTCTCCTGATTTCCCGCTTCCTTGAATAAGCTGTAAATAGTCAATTAAAACCATCCCTAGACCTTGTTCTTGCTTTAATCTACGGCATTTCGCTCGAATCTCATTTACTTTAATCCCTGGCGTATCATCAATATAGATACCAGCATTAGAAAGGCTCCCCATCGCCATTGTTAATTTTGCCCAATCATCAGAAGTTAATGAACCGGTACGCAGTCTTTGCGCATCAATATTTCCTTCTGCACAAAGCATACGCATAACAAGCTGATCAGAGCCCATCTCTAGACTAAAAATCGCTACATTTTCATCAGTTTTCGTCGCTACGTTTTGTGCGATATTTAATGAAAATGCGGTTTTCCCTACTGATGGACGTGCCGCTACGATGATTAAATCATTTCGCTGGAAACCTGCGGTCATCTTATCTAATTCTGTAAATCCAGTTGGTATCCCAGTAACTTCACCTTTTTGATTATGCAAAAGTTCAATTTTATCGTAAGCATCTACAAGAACATCTTTAATGTTTTGGAATGCTTTTGCATTCGTTTGGTGAGATACTTCTAATATTTTTTTCTCAGCCTCATTTAAAAGACCATCCACGTCATCTTCTCTCTCATACCCATCAGACACGATATGAGTCGCTGTTCGAATCAAACGACGTAATAGCGCCTTTTCAGCGATGATTCGTGCATAATATTCTACGTTAGCAGCAGTTGGAACAACTTCTGCTAATTCTGCTAAGTAAGAAACCCCACCAACTTCTTCTAATAATCCTTGATCAGCCATTGCTGACGTCATTATTACTAAGTCAATCGGCTCTCCTTTATCAGATAACCCAAGCATGACTTCAAAAATCTTTTGATGTTTCGTTCGATAAAATGAGTCAGGTACCAATAATTCCGATGCTGACGTTAACGCATCTTGATCAATTAATATGGCCCCTAAAACCGCCTGCTCAGCCTCTATATTATGCGGAGGGGTACGATCAGCCATTACATCACTCATACGCAATCCTCCTTGCTTAACTTATTTTTATTGTTCACTAACATGAACTTTTACTGTTGCTGTTACTTGCGGATGCAACTTCACAGTAACGTTTGTATAGCCTAATGCACGAATTGCATCATCCATTTCAAATTTACGTTTATCAAGTTTAATTTTATGTGATTTTTGCATCGCATCTACGATTTGTTTACTTGTGATTGAACCGAATAGACGGCCACCTTCTCCAGATTTCGCCTTTACTTCTACAGTTAGTTTCTCTAACGTTTCTTTCAACTCTTTTGCATTTTCAACCTCTGCTGCTGCATCTTTTTCTTCTTTTCGCTTTTGAGCTTCTAAAGTTTTCATACTACTATTTGTCGCTTCAGCAGCTAATCCTTGTTTTAGTAAGAAGTTATTTGCATAGCCATCTGGTACGTTTTTTATTTCTCCTTTTTTCCCTTTACCTTTTACGTCTTTTAGAAAAATTACTTTCATGATTGTGTGCCTCCCTGTAAATAGTCATCAATAACAAATCGAAGCTTCTCCTCAGCTTCATCTACTGTAACATTTTTCATTTGTGTGGCTGCATTCGTTAAATGCCCACCACCGCCTAAATTTTCCATAATTAGCTGCACGTTCACTTCACCTAAAGACCTGCCGCTAATTCCAATGAAATTCTCGCCACGTTTTGCAATAACAAATGACGCAATAATTCCTGTCATTGTTAATAATGTGTCCGCTGATTGCGCAATAAGCACTTGATCGTAGTAATCATCACTATCAACTTTTGCAATCGCAATTCCATTTGTATAAATGTACGCATTTTTAATAGCTTTTGCAACCCGTAAATACTGATCCATATCTTCTTTTAAAAGCTCTTGTACAAGTACAGTATCTGCACCATGTGAGCGTAAATAAGAAGCGGCATCAAACGTACGAGCACCCGTCCGGAATGTAAAGCTTTTCGTATCAACAATAATACCCGCTAACAATGCCGTTGCTTCTAACATTGTCATTTTTAAATTTTTCGGTTGGTACTCAAGTAATTCTGTAACAAGTTCTGCCGTGGAAGAAGCGTATGGCTCCATGTAAACAAGCAATGGATCTTCAATAAAATCTTCTCCCCGACGATGATGGTCAATAACAACTACATTTTCAATTTTATGTAACAGCTTTTCTTCCATCACCATTGAAGGTTTATGCGTATCAACAACAACAAGTAATGAATCATCATTTGCAAATTCCATCGCTTGTCCTGGGGTAATAAAGTGAGACCATAACTCTTCGTTTTGTTTCACTTTATCCATTAAACGCTTAATTCCCTTATCAGAATCATTTTCATCTAACACAATATATCCTTTGCGCTCATTTAATTGCGCTACCTTTAAAATACCAATCGCAGCACCAATTGCGTCCATATCAGGAGCCCTATGCCCCATTATAATGACATTACTACTTTCTAATACTAAATCCTTTAATGCATGCGAAATAACTCTGGCACGTACACGAGTACGTTTTTCAACTGGATTCGTCTTACCACCATAAAACTTAACTTTACCTGTCGCTTGTTTAATAGCTACTTGATCTCCACCACGGCCAAGCGCAAGGTCTAAACCGGACTGAGCCATTGCCCCAAGCTCTGATAAAGGTAAATCACCTGATCCAACACCTACACTTAAGGTGAGTGGTATATTCCTTTTGGATGTTTCTTCACGCACCTGATCTAAAATGCTAAATTTCCCTTTCTCCATCTGCGCTAAAATACTCTCATTTAGTACAACGAAGAATCTTTCTGAAGATGCACGTTTTAAATATGCCCCATACTTAACGGCCCATTCATTTAGTCGTGATGTTACAAGACTTGTGATATTCGTACGTAATTGATCATCTAACCCCTGTGTAACTTCATCATAATTATCTAAATAAATGACAGCCAAAACAGTTCGTTGATCCTCGTACATCTTTTCAATTTCTGTTTGTTCCGTTACATCAAAGAAATAAATTAACTTTTCTTCTTTCCTTACAAAAACGCGAAACTTTCGGTTATTTAAAGAGACTATATCGTCGGAAGTTTCTCCCTTAATAAAAAGAAGCAACGTTTCTGATACATCATAAAGGTGCCATCCAGCTAACGCATGCTGTCCTAGACATGAAGATAAATAAGGATTCGCCCAATCAATCCCATAATCCTTATTGTATAACAAAATACCAATCGGCATTTGGTTAAATGCTTCATTACTCACTTTCTTTACTCTTGTAATCATATCTGTCGTATACTTCTCAAAATTCCTTTGAAAGGTCAGTTCAAAGCGTATAACAACAAAAAGTACAATGCAAAAAATAAAAAAGGTGGATATCCCCATAATTAAATGAAAATAACAGAGGATGGCAATGAGCACAAACACGAAAAATGCCAATACATAAACAGGATATAAAAACCACTGTTTCTTATAAAATTCAGGCATGTATACAACTCCTATAAAGTAAAACTAACTCACCTTTCAGTTAGTTAAACAGATTAAAATAGTATAAGGAATATTACTTTATCCTCCTATTTTAGAACGCAATGAAATCCCTAAATCAATTATACCTAAGATTGTCACAAGAGGAAACAACATCGGTATAAACATGCAGACAATAAAACTAATAATAGGAACCCCTTTCGTAAAACCTTTGCTATGCGCTAGAAAAGCGATAAATGTCAGACCTTGTAGTACTAGTAGTAAGGCAAATATGACATATAGGTTAGAAAATACCATATGTAAATATGATGTCGGTTCTACTTTTATAAAAGTTGATAGCAAAATAAATATAACGTAATACCAAACAATACTCTTTGGTAATTGTATATCTTTAAATTTAGGCCAAGGTATAACGTCATGCTTTAGTTTTCTCAAAACACTACCTGATATCATAACTGTAATCCAAGAAAAACATACCGAGACCATTACAAGCAAACTTGGGAATAACGTTTGTAACACATCATTAAATTGTGCAAATAATTCTTTTTGCTCCTTACTAATAGGCATACCAGCAGCAGTGACTATCTTTTCACTTTGCGCCATACTTTCATTAAGCATATTTTGCATTTGCTTCATTAAATCTATGTTAAAAAACTTTATACTTGCAACATAAATGAGCATAATACCAATTAAGTACGCAAGCGTCCCCGCCATCAAAATTTCTACCGGTTTTTTTTGTTTTTTATACATATATCCTAAAACGATACCTATCAATCCAAACATAGTTGTCTTTACTAGGTTCATCGGTTGACTGACAATAACAGTAATAAAAAGTGCCGCCGTAAAAATTACAAAGGCGTTAGATAATCTATATCTTATCGTTAGCAATATAAACGGCAATGGCAACGCAAACGTTACAACTGTACCTAAAATTGGAACATACATAGATATAAGCAATAACATTGCATATATCGCTAGCAACGCTGCACCCTCAGTAATAAATTTCGTATTCTTCATCATCTAACCTCTCTTTCAAAAAAAGAAAAGCATAGCAAAATGCACAGTAGAGTCCGACTCTACTGTGCATTTCATACGCTATTATTCACCAACATATGGTAAAAGTGCCATTTGACGAGCACGTTTAATTGCAACTGTAAGTTTGCGTTGGTATTTTGCGCTTGTTCCTGTTACACGACGAGGTAAAATTTTACCACGCTCAGAAACGAAACGTTTTAATAAATCAACATCTTTATAGTCAATGCGAGTGATGCCGTTAGATGTGAAGAAACACACCTTACGACGTTTCGCACGTCCACCTTTGCGTCCTGCCATGTCTATTCCCTCCATTCTTTGTTAAAACTAACTAATTTACTGTATTAGAACGGTAAATCGTCGTCGGAAATGTCGATCGGTTGACCTACATTTGAAAATGGATCGTCATTCTTCGTAAATCCAGAGTTCCCTTGGTTACCTTGGTTACCTGAATTACTAGATTGACCAAATGGGTTAGAGCTTTGGTTACCGAAACCAGCTCCTGATGGTTGCTGATTAAATGAACCACGTTGCTCCCCACCGCCATTACGCGGCTCTAAAAATTGTACGCTTTCCGCAAGAACTTCTGTTACATATACACGTTTACCATCTTGTCCATCGTAATTACGAGTTTGAAGACGTCCATCTACGCCTGCTAAGCTACCTTTTTTCAAATAATTTGCTACGTTTTCTGCTTGTTTACGCCATATTACACAATTAATAAAGTCAGCTTCACGCTCACCTTGTTGATTCGCAAATGCGCGATTCACAGCTAACGTAAAAGTAGCTACTGCAACACCATTGGGCGTGTAACGTAAGTCAGGGTCCTTAGTTAAACGACCAACGAGGATAACACGATTCATCAATCGAACCACTCTCCCTTATATATCAATTATTTTTCTTCTTCTTTAACAACGATATGACGAAGGATGTCTTCGTTGATCTTAGCTAAACGGTCGAATTCGTTAATCGCTTCTGCGTTAGAGTTCACGTTTAAGATCATGTAGAAACCTTCACGTAAGTCGTTGATTTCGTAAGCTAAACGACGCTTACCCCACTCTTTCGTGTTAATGATTTCTGCACCATTGTTTGTTAAAACACCTGCGAAACGTTCAACTAAAGCTTTTTGAGCTTCTTCTTCAACGCCAGGACGAATGATGTACATAATTTCGTACTTTCTCATTACACTTTCACCTCCTTTTGGTCTAAACGGCCCATAATGGGCAAGGAGCAATTAATTTATAGTAATTACTCACGAGTTTAGATTATATCATAGTAAGTTAGATGAATCAACTCACCCATGCATAAAAAACTTGGCAAACACATAATATATTTGCCAAGCTCATATCTTTATTTTTCCTAGGAAATATTAAATTAAACGTTGAAGCGGAAGTGCATAACGTCTCCATCTTTTACGATATACTCTTTTCCTTCTAAACGAACTTTACCAGCTTCTTTTGCAGCTGTCATAGAACCGTTTGTCATTAAGTCTTCGTAAGAAACTGTTTCCGCACGAATAAATCCACGCTCAAAGTCTGTATGAATTACGCCAGCACATTGTGGTGCTTTCATACCTTGTTTAAACGTCCATGCACGTACTTCTTGCACACCAGCTGTGAAGTAAGTAGCAAGTCCTAATAAATCATATGCAGCACGAATTAATTGATCTAAACCAGATTCTTCAATGCCTAGTTCTTCAAGGAATACTTTTTTCTCTTCCTCGTCTAGCTCAGCGATTTCTTCTTCGATTTTTGCACATACAACGATTACTTGAGCATTTTCATTTGCAGCAAATTCTTTTACCATTTGTACATATTTATTTTCAGAAGGATCCATAATATCATCTTCACTTACGTTTGCTACGTATAACATTTCTTTCGTTGTAAGTAAATGAAGGCCTTTAACAATCTTCATTTGTTCTTCTGTAAATTCAACAGTACGAGCTGGTTTTCCCTCTTCAAAAGCTTCTTTTAAACGAACTAAAATTTCATGCTCATATACTGCTTCTTTATCTTTTTGTCTTGCTAACTTCGCAACACGCTCGATACGTTTATCAACAGATTCTAAATCCGCTAAGATTAGCTCTAAGTTGATTGTTTCAATATCATCGATTGGATCTACTTTCCCTGAAACGTGTGTAATATTTTCGTCTTCAAAACAACGAACAACTTGGCAAATTGCATCTACTTGGCGAATGTGAGATAAGAATTTATTTCCTAAACCTTCACCTTTACTAGCACCTTTTACGATACCTGCAATATCAGTAAACTCAAATACAGTCGGAACAGTTTTTTTCGGTTCTACTAATTCCGTTAATTTATTTAAACGCTCATCTGGTACTTCTACAATCCCTACGTTTGGATCAATTGTACAGAATGGATAGTTTGCAGATTCTGCTCCTGCTTGTGTAATTGCATTAAATAAAGTTGACTTCCCTACGTTAGGTAATCCAACAATCCCAGCCGTTAATCCCATATTTTTCACTCCTATGTCTCAATCTTTCATCATTATAGATAGTAACGAAAAAAATGACAAGTTTCCTCCAAACGAAAAAAAGTAACAGCTACCCATTGCAACTGTTACTTTCTCTCTATTCTTCGTGCTTCACAAGTATTTTTTTCACCTTACGATCAAATTCTCTTCGAGGAATCATTACTGAATGGTCACATCCCTCGCACTTAATGCGGATATCCATTCCCATACGAATAATTTTCCAGCGATTCTCACCACATGGGTGGGCTTTCTTCATTTCCACAACATCGTACAAGTTATACTGCTTTTGCTCCATTCTCCAAACCCCTCTCCATACTAAATTGCTTTTCCACTCACCAATTCTTCACGATTATATAAAACCATACGTGGATATGGAATTTCAATCCCATGTAAATCTAGACGATTTTTAATTTCTTTACGAAGTGCTCTCGCAACAACCGCATGTTGCATCGGCTCTACTTCCGCAATAACACGTAATATAACTTCTGACGCAGCCAATGTTTGCACACCTAATAACTGAGGCTTTGCTACCATTTGCGTATACTGTGCAGGTAATTCTTCTAATAACTCTTCAATGACTTGCTCCGCTTTCGCTATGTCAGCCTCATACGAAATGGATACATCAACAAATGCTACACTATTACTAACTGAATAGTTCGTAACTTGAATAATACTTCCATTTGGTAAAGTATGAATTTCGCCTGTCCAACTCTTTACTTTTGTTGTACGAAGTCCAATTTCTAGAACGACACCTTCAAACTGACCAATTTTTACATAGTCACCTACTGAAAATTGATCTTCTAGCAAAATAAATAACCCCGTAATAACATCTTTTACTAAACTTTGAGCACCAAATCCGACTGCTAAACCAATTACCCCGGCACCCGCTAATAAACCAGATGCATTAATATTAAACACACCCAAAATCGCAATTAACATAATGAACATAACAACGTATGCCACAATATTTTCAAGTAACTTCGCTACTGTAACTGTACGACGTTCTGAAATTTGAATTGGCGAACGGCTTCCCATACGAAACGCATTTCGTACAATTGCACGCGCAACTCGCACAATAATTGCACCAAGTATTAAAATAACGACTATTTTTAGTGATTTCACACCTATATTCGTCCAATCAATGGACTCAAACCATTTCAACGCTAAATCCATGTACCTCTACCTCTCCAGCTAAAATTTCTTTTTAATCATCCTTCTTATTGTATCAGAAGTCACCCTGATTTCTGAAAAATTTTTATGACTTTAATTGCATTTGTTAACTTCCATGCAGGTATAAAATGGAACGAATATATATATACTAGTACTATTATTTCCGTTTTCACTCAAGTTTTACAGGAAGTACGCACTTATAGTTTTCCATTTTACTCGCCATATAACATATTTTGAAAATTTATTAAAAGGATGGATGCTTCATGAATATTGGAAGTTTTCGCTTACCCTTTTTCGAAAAAGAAACTCAAAATGTTATGCACCAAGACGTAGAAGCCTCCGAGACAATTAGTAACTTCTTACTTTCCCATATCCCTATTAAAACGAATATACCGATTATTCTCGTTTGTATCGGAACAGATCGTTCTACAGGCGATGCACTCGGTCCGTTAGTCGGTACGAAACTAGAACAAGCAGGAATTAAAAACTTCCAAGTGTTCGGCACACTAGATGAGCCAGTGCATGCGCTAAATTTAGAAGAAAAAATTCAGAATATACAGAAAGATAATCCTACTTCATTTATAATTGCGGTTGATGCCTGTTTAGGAAAGTCTCAAAACATCGGTTCCATCACTACCGGAATGGGGCCTAGTAAACCTGGAGCTGCGATGAACAAAAAATTACCTGCAGTTGGTGATTTACATATTCATGGCATCGTAAATCTAAATGGTTTTATGGAGTTTTTCGTCCTGCAAAATACAAGATTAAGTTTAGTCATGAAAATGGCTGATGTAATTGCACAAAGTATAAAAGAAACAGACCAAAAATTATCTGTATTAAAAAAAGCAAACCATCTATAAATAATAAGATGGTTTGCTTTTTAGTTTTTCTGCGCTAATAATTCTAAAATACGATTTAAATCTTCTTTATTAAAAAATTCAATTTCGATTTTACCTTTTTCTTTTTTCGTTTCTTTAATTTTCACATCTGTGCCAAACTTTTCTCTTAAGAACGTTTCGCGTTCTACGAAAAATATGTTTCTCTCTTTTTTCACTTGTTTTGTTTCACGTGAAACGCGTTGATTAATCTCCTGAACAATTTTCTCTAATTGACGAACGTTTAATCCTTCTTTTTCGATTCGTTTTAATAAAGATTTCAATTGTTCTTCATCTTTTATAGTAAGCAAAGTTCTCCCATGGGCCATTGAAAGTTGACCATTTGCAATCATATCTTGCACAAAAGAAGGGAGGCTTAATAACCGCGTATAATTTGCAATGTAAGGTCTGCTCTTACCAAGACGTTTTGCTAATTGTTCTTGCGTTACATTTAGCTCATTCATTAACATTTGATATGCCATTGCTTCTTCCATTGGGTTTAAATCTTCTCGTTGTAAGTTTTCAAGCAATGCAAACTCCATCATTTGCTGCTCATTTAATTGTCTTACAACAGCAGGTACCTTTTCGAGCCCTGCCTCTTTGGCAGCACGATATCTTCTTTCACCTGCAACAATTTCATATCCTTTAATACTCTTCCTAGCAATTAACGGTTGCAATATGCCGTGCTCTTTAATAGAGGCCGATAATTCTTGAATTGCCTCTTTATTAAAGTGTTTACGTGGTTGATATGGATTCGGTCTTAATTCAGTTATCACAATCTCCTGAATTGCCTCTTCTTCTTTCACATCTAAATCAGGAAAAAACACATTAATTCCTCTTCCTAATCCTTTAGCCACCTGCAATCACTTCCTCTGCTAAATCTATATATACTTCTGCCCCTCTTGATTTAGCGTCATACTGCATAATTGGTTTCCCATGACTTGGTGCTTCACTTAAACGAACATTACGAGGAATAATCGAACGGTATACTTTATCCCTAAAGTATTTTTTCACTTCATCTATAACCTGAATCCCTAAATTCGTACGGGCATCCAACATCGTTAACAATACACCCTGAATTGCTAGATTTTTATTTAAGTGCTTTTGCACAAGTCGAACTGTATTTAATAGCTGACTTAATCCTTCTAGTGCGTAATATTCGCATTGAACAGGAATAATAACAGAATCTGCTGCGGTTAATGCATTAATCGTTAATAACCCTAAGGACGGGGGACAGTCGATAATAATATAGTCATATTCATCACGAACTGGCTGTAATGCCCTTTGTAAACGTACTTCCCGGGAAATAGTCGGTACCAATTCAATTTCAGCACCTGCCAATTGAATTGTAGCGGGTAGAACATCTAAGTTTTCAGTTGCGGTTTTACGTATAACCCCTTGAACATCTGCATCTTCCACAAGAACATTGTAAATACATTGATCTAATTCGGATTTTTCAATTCCCACACCAGTCGTTGCATTTCCTTGAGCGTCAATATCTACAAGAAGGACTTTTTTACCTACTTGTGCCAATCCAGCCCCTAAATTAACAGATGTTGTTGTTTTTCCAACGCCACCTTTTTGATTGGCAATAGCAATGATTTTTCCCATGATGTCACCTACTTTCAACCTTTCTATCTTATTCTAGTAACAATTACGTTTATTGTAACATGAAATAAAAGTTTTTCTTTTACGTCCTTATTAAACTTCAAAATTTATTTCTAAACTCCTTCTTCATCTAACAAGAAAATATAGTAAAAGAGACCTATCCAGTAGGATAAGGTCTCTAACACGCCATTATTATTTTTTCTTGGGAATTTTAATTGTAATTTGATAGTACTCATCAAATTCTTCTTCCGCAGAATTAACATTTAAACCACTGTCAGCAACCATTTGTAATGACTGCCTAATTGTATTCATGGCAATTCTCGTATCTCGACTTACTGCTTTTTGCTTTGCCTTACGCTTCGGTTTGGCTTCCTCTAGTAATTTCGCAATTCGTTCCTCTGTTTGCTTTACATTCAGTTGTTTCTCCACAATTTCCTGTAAAACCTTCAGTTGTAATTCCTCATTCTTTAAAGGAATGAGAGCGCGGGCATGACGTTCTGTAATACTTTTTTCTAATAACGCACGTTTTATTTCTTCAGGCAACTTTAACAATCGCAACTTATTTGCGATTGTGGATTGTCCTTTTCCAAGTCGTTGTGCCAATGCTTCTTGTGTTAAATTATGTAACTCAATTAGCTTTTGATATGCCACAGCTTCCTCGATTGCTGTTAGTTCCTCACGTTGCAAGTTTTCAATTAAAGCTACAGAAGCTGTCTCTGTATCATTTAAGTTCTTTATAATTGCAGGAACCTTTTCCCACCCTAACTTTGTTGCCGCACGGAAACGCCTTTCTCCAGCGATAATCTCATACTTGTCATCCTCATATTGCCTCACAACAATCGGCTGAATCAGCCCATGTGTACGAATCGTTAGTGCTAGCTCTTCAATTCGTGCATCATCAAAAACTGTTCGTGGTTGATAACGGTTAGGGGTAATATTTACTATCGGAATTTCTTGTATTTCTTCATATACCTTTTTATCTATTTCTTCATGGCTTTCGTCTTGTAATTCGAATTCGCTCTCTTTATCTCCAAAGCCAAATAAACGAGAAAACGTATTTTTCATACATATTCCACCACCTTTTAGGCCTATTGACTATTCTCCATAAAATGTTTCCTATGAAACATTTACGTTTTCATTTATATAATTTAATCTTACGTCTAATAAGATTTATTTTTCAATAGGTAATTTATTGGGTGTTCCCGGTTTGCGTGGATATTTCTTTGGTGTCTTGCGCTTTTTCTCGATTAATAAAATATTACGTTCACTTTCTTCAAACGGTAATTGGAACGTAGACATTTCTTTTAAATTCCCGCCTAGCACCTCTAAAGCATACTTGCCATTTTCAATTTCTTCGTTTGCTGCGGCACCTTTCATTGCAATGAATGTTCCCCCAACTTTTACAAGTGGTAAACATAGCTCACTCAATACCGAAAGACGCGCAACTGCACGTGCCATTACAATATCGTACGATTCACGTACACCTTCTTTTTTCCCAAATGTTTCCGCACGATCGTGACAAAACGCAACGTCACCTAATTCCAACTTTTGTGCTAAATGATTTAAGAAGTTAATACGTTTTTGCAATGAGTCTACAATTGTTACTTTTAAGTGCGGGAAACAGATTTTCAAAGGAATACTTGGGAATCCAGCTCCTGCGCCAACATCACAAATTGAGAATGGTTCTGAAAAATCATAATAAAAAGCAGCTGTAATGGAATCAAAAAAGTGTTTTAAATATACTTCCTCTTTCTCCGTAATAGCCGTTAAGTTCATTTTTTCATTCCACTCTACTAATGTTTCAAAGTAGATTTCGAACTGCTCTAACTGTCTAGAAGAGAGGGTGATACCCTTCTCTTCTAGCATAGATTGAAATTGTTCTATGTTCATCTAACAATATCTCCTTACTATTTATTGGTTCGATACTCGCGCAATTTTTCCTTGTTCAATATACACAAGTAAAATAGAAACATCCGCTGGATTCACGCCAGAAATACGTGAAGCCTGCCCCATTGAAAGTGGACGAACATCTTTCAATTTCTGTCTCGCTTCTGAGGCAAGGCTAGAAATCGCATCATAATCAATATCCACAGGGATTTTTTTGTTTTCCATTTTCTTCATACGCTCTACTTGCTGTAAGGATTTTTCGATATATCCTTCGTACTTAATCTGAATTTCAACTTGTTCTGTAATTTCATCACTTAATTCTACTTCACTTGGTACTAAAAGATGAATATGTTCATATGTCATCTCTGGACGACGTAATAAGTCACTTGCACGTATTCCATCTTTCAATTCACTTCCGCCAATACTACGAATTAATTCTTGAACTTCAGGACGTGGTTTAATAATAATGCTGCTTAAACGTTCCTTTTCCTGTTCAATTTTTAATTTTTTATTTGTAAATCGCTCATAGCGCTCTTCTTTAATTAATCCAATTTCACGACCAACTTCAGTTAAACGAAGATCAGCATTATCGTGGCGTAATAATAGGCGATATTCTGCACGAGATGTTAATAAGCGATATGGTTCATTTGTACCTTTCGTTACAAGATCATCAATTAAGACACCAATATAAGCATCCGCGCGACCTAAAATAACTTCTTTTTTACCTAAAGAACGACATGCTGCATTAATCCCAGCCATAAGCCCTTGTCCTGCCGCCTCTTCGTAACCAGAAGTTCCGTTAATTTGTCCTGCTGTATATAAATTCTTAATTTTTTTCGTTTCAAGTGTTGGCCATAGTTGTGTTGGCACAATTGCATCATATTCAATTGCATAACCTGTACGCATCATTTCAACGTTTTCTAGGCCAGGTATTGTTCTAAGCATATCACGTTGTACATCTTCTGGTAAGCTTGTGGATAAACCTTGTACATACACTTCTTGTGTATTACGTCCTTCTGGCTCTAAGAAAATTTGATGACGTGGTTTATCATTAAATCTTACTACTTTGTCTTCAATTGAAGGACAATATCTAGGTCCTGTTCCCTTAATCATACCAGAATACATAGCTGAGCGATGTAGGTTTTCATCTATTAAACGATGTGTTTCCGTACTTGTATACGTCAACCAACATGGAATTTGATCCATAATAAATTTTGTCGTTTCAAAAGAGAAAGCTCGTGGTTTATCATCACCTGGCTGAATTTCTGTTTTACTGTAATCAATCGTATTACTATTTACACGCGGAGGTGTACCTGTTTTAAATCTAACAAGATCAAATCCAAGCTCCTCTAAATGTTCGGATAAAGTAATAGATGGTTGTTGATTATTCGGACCGCTCGAATATTTTAAATCCCCCATAATAATCTCACCGCGTAAAAATGTTCCAGTCGTAATTACAACTGTTTTGGCTGTATATTCAGCACCAGCTTGCGTAACTACGCCTTTACATTCACCATCTTCAACGATTAAACGCTCAACCATTCCTTGGAACAACGTTAAATTTGGTGTTTCTTCAATTGTTTTCTTTAATTCATGCTGGTAAGAGAACTTATCTGCTTGTGCGCGAAGCGCACGTACAGCTGGTCCTTTACCTGTATTTAACATACGCATTTGAATATATGTTTTATCAATGTTGCGTCCCATTTCTCCGCCTAATGCATCAATTTCCCGAACAACAATCCCTTTTGCTGGTCCACCAACAGAAGGGTTACATGGCATAAACGCCACCATATCTAAATTAATTGTTAACATTAATGTTTTGGAGCCCATTCGTGCTGCCGCAAGACCAGCTTCACATCCTGCATGACCTGCACCGATTACTATGACATCGTATGAACCGGCATTGTATCCCATTGTTTATTCCTCCTAAAAATCTCTATCTTTCTAAAACATCGCTATATTATTTTCCTAAACAAAATTGAGAGAACAACTGGTCAATTAGGCTTTCATGGACGGTATCACCAGTAATTTCACCAAGTATTTCCCACGTTCTTGTTAAATCAATTTGTACCATATCAATTGGAACACCATTTTCTATTGCCTCAATTGCATCTCCAATTGTTTTTCCTGCTTGTGTTAATAATCCAATATGTCTCGCGTTAGAAACATATGTCACATCTGCAGAATCAATTGTTCCTTCAAAGAATAAATCAGCTATTGCCTTTTCAAGCTCATCTATTCCTTGTTCCTCAATTAACGATGTTGTAATAATACGATTTCCCGCTGCCAATTCTGTAACACGTTCCATATCGATTACTTGCGATAAATCTGTCTTATTTACAATAACAATGAAATCTTTTCCTTGTACGGCACGGAATAGATCTTCATCCTCATGCGTTAAAGCCTCGCTATAATTAACGACAACTAACACTAAATCAGCTTGGCTCATCATTTCTTTTGAACGCTCTACACCAATTCGTTCAACAACATCTTCTGTTTCACGAATCCCGGCTGTATCTATAAGTTTAAGTGGTACACCACGCACATTAACGTACTCTTCAATAACATCACGAGTTGTTCCTGCAATATCAGTTACAATTGCCTTTTTCTCCTGAACAAGACTATTTAATAGCGATGACTTCCCAACGTTAGGTCTACCGATGATTGCAGTAGCAATACCTTCACGTAAAATCTTTCCTTGCTTCGATGTTTCTAATATTTTTGCAATTTCCGTACGAACATGTGTAGCTTTCTCAATTAAAATATTATGTGTCATTTCTTCCACATCATCATATTCCGGGTAATCTATGTTTACCTCAACATGAGCCAACGTTTCTAATATGTCCTGACGCAGACGGCCGATTAATTTAGATAATCGTCCTTCCATTTGATTAATCGCTACGTTCATTGCGCGATCTGTTTTTGCACGGATTAAGTCCATAACAGCTTCTGCTTGTGATAAATCAATACGGCCATTTAAAAAAGCACGTTTTGTAAATTCACCAGGCTCTGCTAATCTTACTCCTTGCGCTAAAATAAGCTGCAATACTTTATTTACCGAAACAAGTCCGCCGTGACAGTTAATTTCCACTATATTTTCACGTGTAAAAGTCCTTGGTGCACGCAGAATAGATACCATCACTTCTTCAATAACCTGATTTGTATCTAAATCGACAATATGACCATAATGAATTGTGTGAGAAGGAACTTCTGTTAAATCCTTCCCTTTAAAAATACGATTAACTTTTTCAACCGCATCATCCCCACTTACTCGAACAATGGCAATTGCACCCTCTCCAAGCGCTGTGGAAATCGCGGCAATTGTATCAAATTCCATGTCCTTTCACCTCACTTGCTTATTTATCTCTATTTCAACATGATTATTTTCTTCACTAAATTATTAGAATACCATAACGAACCTATCTACAAAAGAATAATAACTCATTTTATTATGTCCTCATGTAAAAAACACTAAACTTATTCACAGTGGATAAGTTTAGTGTTTTTTAGTTATCCACACCTATTTTCCCCTCAAAAAAACCGGCACTCAATTGAGTAACCGGTCACTTGGAAGATATTACAACATGTCGATGTGGTTCTTTTCCTTCAGAAGTTGTAATGATATTTTGATGATTAGATAATGCTTGGTGGATAATCTTTCGTTCAAAAGATGGCATAGGCTCCAACACAACTCTTTTTTTCGTACTTACTACTTGTTTTGCTAATCGATAAGAAAGTGCTTCTAATGTACCTTTTCTTTTACTACGATAATTTTCAGCATCTAGTGTGATGCCAATATACTGCTTCGTACTACGATTCGCCACAAGTTTTGTTAAATACTGCAAAGAATTCAAGGTGTTTCCTCTTTTCCCAATCAAAACACCTATGTTTTTGCCAGAAATTGTAAATTCAACTTCGCGTCCTTTTACAATTTTACTAATCTCAGCTTCCACACCCATATCATGAATAATATTTTTTAAATATTCTTCACATTCTTGAATCGGATCTTTCTTCAATACGACTTCTACTACTGCAGGTCGATTCCCAAATAAACCTAGGAACCCTCTTTTACCCTCATCGATAATATTTATATCTACTCGGTCTTTTGAAACATTTAGTTGCCTTAAAGCATCTTGTACTGCCAGCTCGACTGTTTGTCCTTTAGCAGTAATTACACTCACTTGCTTGATCCTTCTGCCTTACTAGCCTTAATTTCTGGCCCCTTGATCAAGTACATTTGAGCGATACCAAAGATATTACCAACAACCCAGTAAAGTGATAATGCAGCTGGGAAGTTAATTGCAAAGACTAAAATCATAATTGGCATAAGCCAAATCATCATTGCCATTTGCGGATTTTGACCAGCTGTTCCTGCCATTGCAAGCTTTTGCTGAATAAATGTCGTAATTGCCGCGACAACCGGTAAGATATAGTACGGATCTGCCTGCCCTAAGTCGAACCATAAAAATGTATGCTTACTAATTTCTGCCGTTCTCATAATCGCATGGTAAAACGCAAATAAAATAGGCATCTGAACAAATATCGGTAAACACCCTGCTAATGGGTTTACACCATTTTTTTGATATAACTGCATCATTTCTTGTTGTAGTTTTTGCTGTGTTGCTTGATCTTTAGAACTATATTTCTCTTTTAACTTCACCATTTCTGGTTGTAACGCTTGCATTGCTTTCGTACTCTTCGTTTGTTTAATCATTAATGGTAATAATGCAAAACGAATGATAAGAGTTGTAACAACGATTGCTAAACCGTAATTACTACCAAATAAGTTGGCAAAATACGTAATTAACTGAGAAAGCGGATATACGAAATATTCATTCCAAATTCCAGTACTTTTCGGTGTAATCGGCTGTTTCACTTCACTACAGCCAGCAGCAATTGCCATTAATGCAATAACCATGGCTAGTAAACCTATTTTCTTTTTCAAAGCCTGCTCCTCCTTGTTTCGGTATGTATATAGTGTAATTCATTTCCTTACGCTACTTTTTTATTCTTTTCATACCAGAGCGTTTAAAGACATGAATTAAGCTTTTCTTTAATTCTTCATATGTCATCTCTGCACAAGGCTTCCTTGCTATTATAACAAAATCTTTTCCAGAATCTATCTCATCTTTTAATTCTGTGATCGACTGGCGAATCATACGTTTAATTCGGTTACGCACTACTGCATTTCCTATTTTCTTGCTGACAGAAAGGCCAATACGAAAGTTTGGCTGCTCTCCCTTATCTAGTTGATAGACAACAAGCTGACGGTTAGCATTCGATTTTCCTTTTTGAAAAACCGTCTGGAATTCATCATTCTTTTTTATACGATATTTTTTCTTCATATCAATTGACACTCCTGTAGTTCATCAGTGGAAATTCACTATTATTAGAAAAAAAGACCACTGAACGATCAGTGGTCTACGCAGATAATACTTTTCTTCCTTTACGACGACGAGCTGCTAGCACTTTACGTCCGTTCGCTGTGCTCATACGGCTGCGGAAACCATGTACTTTGCTGCGCTTACGTTTATTTGGTTGGTAAGTTCTTTTCATTATATGACACCTCCCTGAGGAATATCTGTTAAAGACAGTCCTATAAATTATAGTTAATCAACTAGGAAAATGTCAATGGTTCTCGAAATTTTCATCAAATATTCATTTTGAACCTATTCACATACTTTTTCACAGACCCTATATTTCCTTGTGGATAAATGTTTTTTCTTGGTTTTTATATCCACAAACCCTTTTCGTACTTTTACACAGTATATCGTGTTGTGGACAAGTTTATTCCACAAGGTATTGATTTTGTGGATAACTTTCTTAAATTCATTGCTATAGCTACTTTTTTTTGATATTATAGTTGTGTTTTCACTTTGAATAAGTTTTCCACACCTTTATCTTATCCACAATTTGTGTATAACATGTGGACAGTTTTAATCACATGTGGGTAAATGCTTATCCACATTTGCTTTTTTTGTCGAAAACCCTATCTCATATACAAACGACGTTTTTAGGTTTTAAAATACGTTTCGTATAAATATACATTTTATATTTATTTAGGTTGTACATTTGTTGCGCAACCTTATTCTTTTACCATCTTAGTAAAGGAGGGACACCTTTGGAAAACATCTCTGATTTATGGAACAGCGCCTTAAAAGAACTAGAAAAAAAGGTCAGTAAACCAAGTTATGAAACATGGTTAAAATCAACAACCGCACATAATTTAAAGAAAGACGTGTTAACAATTACAGCTCCAAATGAATTCGCTCGTGATTGGTTAGAATCTCATTATTCAGAGCTAATTTCGGAAACACTTTATGATTTAACGGGGGCAAAATTAGCTATTCGCTTTATTATTCCCCAAAGTCAAGCTGAAGAGGAGATTGATCTTCCTCCTTCTAAACCAAATTCAGCACAAGATGATTCTAATCATTTACCACAGAGTATGCTAAATCCAAAATATACGTTTGATACATTTGTTATTGGCTCTGGTAACCGTTTTGCTCACGCTGCTTCATTGGCCGTAGCCGAAGCGCCAGCTAAAGCATATAATCCACTCTTTATTTACGGGGGAGTTGGACTCGGAAAGACCCATTTAATGCATGCAATTGGTCATTATGTAATTGAACATAACCCAAACGCAAAGGTTGTATATTTATCATCAGAAAAATTCACAAATGAATTCATTAATTCTATTCGTGATAATAAAGCTGTCGATTTTCGTAATAAATACCGTAATGTAGATGTTTTATTGATAGATGATATTCAATTTCTAGCAGGAAAAGAACAAACTCAAGAAGAGTTTTTCCATACATTCAATGCATTACACGAAGAAAGTAAACAAATTGTAATTTCAAGTGATCGGCCACCAAAAGAAATTCCAACTTTAGAAGATCGTCTTCGTTCTCGCTTTGAATGGGGACTCATTACGGATATTACGCCACCAGATTTAGAAACACGAATTGCAATTTTACGTAAAAAAGCAAAGGCTGAAGGACTCGATATACCAAATGAGGTTATGCTTTATATTGCAAATCAAATTGATTCAAACATTCGTGAACTAGAAGGTGCACTTATCCGAGTTGTAGCTTATTCATCTTTAATTAACAAAGATATTAATGCTGATTTAGCAGCTGAAGCACTTAAAAATATTATTCCAAATTCTAAACCAAAAATTATCTCCATTTATGATATTCAAAAGGCTGTCGGGGACGTTTATCAAATAAAACTGGAAGATTTCAAGGCGAAAAAGCGAACAAAATCAGTTGCCTTCCCTCGCCAAATTGCAATGTATTTATCACGCGAACTTACAGATTACTCCTTACCTAAAATCGGTGAAGAATTTGGTGGACGTGATCATACAACAGTTATCCATGCTCATGAAAAAATTTCTAAGCTGCTTAAAACGGATACGCAATTACAAAAACAAGTTGAAGAAATTAACGATATTTTAAAGTAGTAGCTGAATAGTGTGAATAACTTCTCTTGTTTTACGCACAGTCTATCCACATGTAGATAGACTGTTTTTACATCGTTTAACGGGGTTATCCACATATCCACAGGCCCTATTACTATTACTACTATTTTTTATCTTTATTAATTAAATAAAATATTATACTTACCGGAGGTTTTTCTTTATGCGTTTTACAATACAAAAAGACTATCTTGTAAGAAGTGTACAAGATGTAATGAAGGCTGTTTCTTCTCGTACAACAATTCCGATCCTTACAGGAATTAAAGTTGTCGCTACGGAAGAAGGAGTTACGTTAACAGGAAGCGATGCTGATATTTCTATTGAATCTTTTATCCCAGTTGAAGACAATGGAAAAGAGATCGTAGAAGTAGCACAATCAGGAAGTATTATTTTACAAGCAAAATATTTTAGTGAGATTGTAAAAAAATTACCTAAAGAGACTGTCGAAATTTCTGTGGAAAATCATTTTATGACAAAAATAATTTCTGGAAAATCAGAGTTTAATTTAAATGGTTTAGATTCTGCTGAATATCCATTGTTACCACAAATTGAAGAACACCATGTTTTTAAGATTCCAACAGATTTACTGAAACATATGATTAGACAAACTGTATTTGCAGTTTCCACTTCTGAAACAAGACCGATCTTGACAGGTGTAAACTGGAAAGTATATAACAGCGAATTAACTTGCATTGCTACAGATAGTCACAGGTTAGCTCTTCGAAAAGCAAAAATCGAAGGAATCGCAGATGAATTTCAAGCGAGTGTTGTTATTCCAGGTAAAAGCTTAAATGAATTAAGCAAAATTCTAGATGAGTCTGAAGAAATGGTAGATATCGTTATTACGGAGTATCAAGTATTATTCCGTACAAAGCATTTATTATTCTTCTCAAGATTGTTAGAAGGTAATTATCCGGATACAACTCGTTTAATTCCAGCCGAAAGTAAAACAGATATTTTTGTAAATACAAAAGAATTTTTACAAGCAATTGATCGTGCATCTTTATTAGCAAGGGATGGTCGTAATAATGTTGTAAAATTATCAACTTTAGAACAGGAAATGCTAGAAATTTCTTCGAATTCACCAGAAATTGGGAAAGTAGTAGAAGAAGTTCAATGTGAAAAAGTGGATGGGGAAGAGTTAAAAATATCTTTTAGTGCAAAATATATGATGGATGCACTAAAAGCTTTAGATAGTACTGAAATTAAAATTAGCTTTACTGGTGCGATGAGACCATTCTTAATTCGTACAGTAAATGATGAGTCCATTATTCAATTAATTTTACCGGTTCGTACTTACTAAGTAAGAAGTAAGGGTTGCTAGTTTTCAGATACTAGTAGCCCTTATTTGATTTTTGGGTATTACTTTCCTAATGTTAGTTTATTTAGTACAATGAAAGAATGAACACTTTCAGAAAGTGAGCGATTTTATGAAACGTATTAAAATTTCAACAGAGTATATTACACTAGGACAATTTTTGAAGTTAGCCGATGTAATTGATACAGGTGGCGCTGTAAAATGGTTTTTACAAGAATATGAAGTGTACGTGAATCAAGAACTTGAAAATAGAAGAGGTCGCAAATTATATGCGAACGATATTATTGAAATTCCAGGAAGCGGAAGTTTCCAAGTTCAGGCATAAAGGGGGAGCCCTTTGTTTATTTCAGAAATACAATTAAAAAACTATCGCAATTATGAAAAGTTAGAGCTTTCCTTTGAAGATAAAGTGAATGTGATTATCGGTGAAAATGCACAAGGGAAAACGAATTTGATGGAAGCTATTTATGTTTTAGCGATGGCGAAATCTCATAGAACCTCTAATGATCGCGAGCTTATCCGTTGGGATGAAGACTTCGGTCAAATTAAAGGGAAATTACAAAAAAGAAATAGTTCTTTGTCTTTGGAATTAAATATTTCGAAAAAAGGTAAAAAGGCAAAATTAAATCAACTTGAACAACAAAAATTGAGTCAATATATTGGTATGATGAATGTTGTCATGTTTGCCCCAGAAGATTTAAATCTTGTAAAAGGAAGCCCTCAAGTAAGAAGACGCTTTTTAGATATGGAATTAGGCCAAATAGCTCCAATCTATTTGTATGAATTGAGTCAATATCAAAAGGTGCTCACGCAACGAAATCACTTGCTGAAAAAGATGCAAGGGAATAGTAAGAATGAGGAAACGATGTTGGATGTATTTACACTTCAACTTATTGAGCATGGTGCAAAAATATTGCAAAAACGGTTTGAGTTTTTGCATTTACTACAAGAATGGGCAGCTCCAATTCATCGCGGTATAAGCCGCGGATTAGAAGAATTAGAAATTGTCTATAAACCAAGTGTAGATGTATCAGAATCAATGGATTTGTCGAAAATAAAAGAAGTATACTATGAAAATTTTCAATCTGTGAAACAACGTGAGATTTTCCGTGGTACGACTTTAATTGGTCCTCATCGTGATGATTTACAATTCTTCGTTAATAGTAAAAATGTTCAAGTCTTTGGTTCGCAAGGACAACAACGAACGACCGCACTGTCCCTAAAATTAGCTGAAATTGAATTGATTTACTCAGAAGTTAAGGAATATCCGATTCTTTTATTGGATGATGTATTATCAGAATTAGATGATTATCGTCAATCGCATCTGTTAAATACAATTCAAGGAAAAGTGCAAACATTTGTGACAACGACGAGTGTCGACGGAATTGAACACGAAACATTAAAAGAAGCGAAAACAATTCATGTAACGAACGGCACGGTAGATTGTGAAATAGATAGGGCGTAATCCCTATTTAAATGGAAAAGTAGGTGATCTTTGTGTCAATGGAACAAAAGCAAATGGAAGAAAACTCATATGATGAAAGTCAGATACAGGTACTTGAAGGATTAGAAGCGGTTCGAAAACGCCCTGGGATGTATATTGGATCTACAAGTGGAAAAGGACTTCACCATCTTGTGTGGGAAATCGTCGATAATAGTATTGATGAAGCACTTGCAGGGTATTGTGATGAAATTAACGTTAGTATCGAAGAAGATAATAGTATTCTTGTAACGGATAATGGACGTGGTATTCCAGTTGGTATACAAGAAAAAATGGGACGTCCTGCTGTAGAAGTTATAATGACCGTTCTTCATGCTGGTGGTAAGTTTGGCGGTGGCGGTTATAAAGTTTCCGGTGGTTTGCATGGTGTTGGGGCATCTGTAGTAAATGCTCTATCAACAGAACTAGAGGTATTTGTACATCGTGAAGGCAAAATCCATTATCAAAAATACGAAAGAGGTATCCCGGTTGCGGATTTAAAAGTCATTGGTGACACAGATCAAACAGGGACGATAACTCGATTTAAACCAGATCCAGAAATTTTTCAGGAAACAATAGTATACGAATTTGATACGTTAGCAACTCGTATGCGCGAATTAGCATTTTTAAATCGTAATATTAAATTAACAATTGAAGATAAACGTGAACATAAAAAGAAGAAAGAATTCCATTATGAAGGTGGAATTAAATCATATGTTGAACATTTAAATCGTTCAAAACAGCCAATTCATGAAGAACCTGTATATGTAGAGGGTTCAAAAGATGGTATTCAGGTTGAAGTTGCGCTTCAATATAACGAAGGATACACAAATCATATTTACTCATTTACAAATAATATTCATACGTATGAAGGTGGTACACATGAGGTAGGATTTAAAACAGCCTTAACTCGTGTGATCAACGATTATGGTCGTAAAAATAATATTTTAAAAGATGCGGATAGTAATTTAACTGGTGAAGATGTTCGTGAAGGTTTAACAGCGATTGTGTCAATTAAACATCCAAATCCACAATTCGAAGGACAAACGAAGACGAAACTTGGAAATAGTGAAGCAAGAACAATTACAGAGTCAGTATTCTCAGAGGCATTTGAAAAGTTCTTACTGGAAAATCCGAATGTTGCACGTAAGATTATAGATAAAGGGACGATGGCAGCGCGTGCGCGTGTAGCAGCTAAAAAGGCTCGTGAGTTAACTCGCCGAAAGAGTGCTTTAGAAGTTTCAAGTTTACCAGGGAAATTGGCAGACTGTTCTTCTAAAGATCCAGCAATTAGTGAAATCTATATCGTAGAGGGTGACTCTGCGGGTGGGTCTGCAAAACAAGGGCGTGATCGTCATTTCCAAGCAATTTTACCGCTGAAGGGTAAAATTATTAATGTTGAAAAGGCACGCTTAGATAAGATTTTATCAAATGATGAAGTTCGTACAATTATTACGGCGATTGGTACAAATATCGGCGGAGACTTCGCTATTGAAAAAGCACGCTATCATAAAGTTATTATTATGACGGATGCCGATGTTGATGGTGCGCATATTCGTACCCTATTATTAACGTTCTTCTATCGCTATATGCGTCAAATAATTGAGTGCGGTTATATATATATTGCACAGCCGCCTTTGTTTAAAGTACAACAAGGTAAGAAAATTCAATATGCTTACAATGATAAGGAACTTGAAAAAATCTTAGCTGAATTACCAGCCCAACCTAAGCCGGGGATTCAGCGTTATAAAGGTCTAGGGGAAATGAATCCAACTCAGTTATGGGAGACGACAATGGACCCAGAAGTACGTTCATTACTTCAAGTTTCACTTCAAGATGCAATTGAAGCGGATGAAACATTTGAAATTTTGATGGGAGATAAAGTAGAGCCACGTCGTAACTTTATCCAAGAAAATGCAAAATACGTGAAAAACCTTGATATTTAAATGGGTAATGACAGGAATCTAAGTATTCCTGTCTTCTACATATAAATCAATGTATGTGTAACGGAAATGTAAGAGGAGGTGCTGGTTGATGTCAGACAATCAACAACAAGCACGAATTCGAGAAATTAATATTAGTCATGAAATGCGTACCTCGTTTTTAGATTACGCAATGAGTGTTATCGTATCTCGTGCATTACCAGATGTTCGTGATGGATTAAAGCCTGTGCATCGTAGGGTTTTATATGCGATGAATGATTTAGGAATTACAGCTGATAAAGCGTATAAAAAATCAGCGCGTATTGTCGGTGAAGTAATCGGTAAGTATCACCCTCACGGTGATTCAGCTGTTTACGAGACGATGGTACGTATGGCGCAAGATTTTAGTCAACGTTATATGCTTGTTGATGGGCATGGTAACTTTGGTTCTGTTGATGGTGATTCAGCAGCAGCGATGCGTTATACAGAAGCAAGAATGTCTAAGATTTCTATGGAATTAATACGTGATATTTCAAAAAATACGATTGATTATCAAGATAACTATGATGGTTCTGAAAGAGAGCCAATTGTATTGCCAGCGCGTTTCCCTAATTTATTAGTGAATGGTACGACGGGTATTGCGGTAGGTATGGCAACGAATATTCCACCGCATCAACTCGGTGAAGTAATTGATGGTGTATTGGCACTAAGCCATAATCCCGACATTACGATTGCGGAATTAATGGAGTTTATTCCAGGACCAGATTTTCCAACAGCAGGTTTAATTTTGGGACGAAGTGGGATTCGAAGAGCGTATGAAACAGGTAGAGGCTCTATTATGCTTCGAGCTAAAGTTGAAATTGAAGAGAAGTCAAATGGTAAACAATCTATTCTCGTAACTGAACTACCTTATCAAGTTAATAAGGCGCGATTAATTGAAAAAATTGCAGAATTAGTTCGTGATAAGAAAATTGAAGGTATTACGGATTTACGTGATGAGTCAGATCGAAACGGTATGCGTATTGTTATGGAAGTACGCCGTGATGCCAATGCCAATGTACTATTAAATAATCTATATAAACATACAGCACTTCAAACAAGTTTCGGTATTAATATGTTGTCTCTTGTAAATGGAGAGCCACAAGTACTAAATTTAAAACAAAATTTATATCATTACTTGGAGCATCAGAAGGTAGTAATTCGTCGACGTACTGCTTATGAATTAGAAAAAGCAGAGGCGCGTGCTCATATTTTAGAAGGATTACGAATTGCTCTAGATCATCTAGATGAAGTTATTACGTTAATTCGTAGTTCGAAAACAGCAGATATTGCAAAACAGGGCTTAATGGAACGTTTCGGTTTAAGTGAGAAACAAGCACAAGCAATTTTAGATATGCGTCTGCAACGTTTAACAGGATTAGAACGTGAAAAAATTGAGCAAGAATATCAAGACTTAATGAAGTTAATCGCTGAATTAAAAGCAATCTTAGCAGATGAAGAGAAAGTTCTTGAGATTATTCGTGAAGAATTAACGGAAGTAAAAGAACGCTTCAATGATAAGAGACGAACGGAAATTACAATTGGTGGCATGGAATTTATTGAAGATGAAGATTTGATTCCAGAACAAAACATCGCTATTACGTTAACTCATAATGGTTATATTAAGAGGTTACCGGCTTCTACGTACAAAACACAGAACCGTGGTGGACGTGGTGTGCAAGGAATGGGAACAAATGATGATGATTTCGTAGAGCATTTATTAACTACTTCTACGCATGATCACATTTTATTCTTTACTAATAAAGGGAAAGTATACCGTACGAAAGGATATGAAATCCCAGAGTATAGTCGTACAGCAAAAGGTATACCTATTATTAACTTATTGGGTGTAGATAAGGGTGAATGGATTAACGCCATTATTCCAATTCGTGAATTTGGTGATGATGAATTCTTATTCTTCACAACAAAACAAGGTATTTCTAAGAGAACGCCACTTTCATCATTTGCAAATATACGTACGAATGGTTTAATCGCCATCTCTCTTCGTGAAGAGGATGAAGTAATATCTGTACGTTTAACATCTGGTGATAAGGATATTATTGTAGGAACAAGCAATGGTATGTTAATTCGCTTTAACGAGCAAGATGTGCGTTCTATGGGACGTAATGCGGCTGGTGTAAAAGCAATTACATTAGGTGATGAAGATCAAGTTGTAGGCATGGAAATTGTCGAAGAGGATGTAAATGTTCTAATCGTAACGAAAAATGGTTATGGAAAACGTACACCTATTGATGAATACCGTCTACAAAGCCGTGGTGGTAAAGGTCTGAAGACTTGTAATATTACAGATAAAAACGGTAAATTAGTAGCTGTTAAATCTGTAACAGGTGAAGAAGATATCATGTTAATTACGGCAGCTGGTGTTATTATTCGTATGCCAGTTGATCAAATCTCTCAAATGGGACGTAATACACAAGGTGTTCGTCTAATTCGATTAGAGGATGAGCAAGAGGTAGCGACGGTAGCAAAAGCACAGAAAGATGAAGAAGAGGAATCTAATGAAGAGGTTTCTTCTGAAGAATAAGAGGGGGATTTTTCCTCCTCTTATTTTTTTATAATAATACTTGCATAGCAATGGAAAACTCTATATAATAGGCAGAGTCAGCAAATGAGAGATACAAATTATCTTAAAAAACTTGTTGACGAAAATAATATACTATGATATATTATGAAAGTCGCTGAAACGCGATG
>NZ_QORZ01000022.1:0-2500 GCF_008368785.1 Bacillus sp. AY3-1
CTTCAAAACTAGATAACATTTGCTTCATATTATATGGTTAAGTCCTCGATCTATTAGTATTCGTCAGCTCCACATGTCACCATGCTTCCACCTCGAACCTATCAACCTGATCATCTTTCAGGGATCTTACTAGCTTACGCTATGGGAAATCTCATCTTGAGGGGGGCTTCATGCTTAGATGCTTTCAGCACTTATCCCTTCCGCACATAGCTACCCAGCTATGCCCTTGGCAGAACAACTGGTACACCAGCGGTGCGTCCATCCCGGTCCTCTCGTACTAAGGACAGCTCCTCTCAAATTTCCTACGCCCACGACGGATAGGGACCGAACTGTCTCACGACGTTCTGAACCCAGCTCGCGTACCGCTTTAATGGGCGAACAGCCCAACCCTTGGGACCGACTACAGCCCCAGGATGCGATGAGCCGACATCGAGGTGCCAAACCTCCCCGTCGATGTGGACTCTTGGGGGAGATAAGCCTGTTATCCCCGGGGTAGCTTTTATCCGTTGAGCGATGGCCCTTCCATGCGGAACCACCGGATCACTAAGCCCGACTTTCGTCCCTGCTCGACTTGTAGGTCTCGCAGTCAAGCTCCCTTATGCCTTTGCACTCTACGAATGATTTCCAACCATTCTGAGGGAACCTTTGGGCGCCTCCGTTACACTTTAGGAGGCGACCGCCCCAGTCAAACTGCCCACCTGACACTGTCTCCCGGGTCGATAAGACCCGTAGGTTAGAATTTCAATACAGTCAGGGCGGTATCCCACCAGCGCCTCCACCGAAGCTAGCGCTCCGGTTTCAATGGCTCCCGCCTATCCTGTACAAACTGTACCAAAATTCAATATCAGGCTACAGTAAAGCTCCACGGGGTCTTTCCGTCCTGTCGCGGGTAACCTGCATCTTCACAGGTACTATAATTTCACCGAGTCTCTGGTTGAGACAGTGCCCAAATCGTTACACCTTTCGTGCGGGTCGGAACTTACCCGACAAGGAATTTCGCTACCTTAGGACCGTTATAGTTACGGCCGCCGTTTACTGGGGCTTCAGTTCAGAGCTTCGCTTACGCTAACCCCTCTCCTTAACCTTCCAGCACCGGGCAGGTGTCAGCCCCTATACTTCGCCTTACGGCTTCGCAGAGACCTGTGTTTTTGCTAAACAGTCGCTTGGGCCTATTCACTGCGGCTTTCCGTTAAGAAAGCACCCCTTCTCCCGAAGTTACGGGGTCATTTTGCCGAGTTCCTTAACCAGAGTTCTCTCGCACACCTTAGGATTCTCTCCTCGCCTACCTGTGTCGGTTTGCGGTACAGGCACCTTTTATCTCGCTAGAAGCTTTTCTTGGCAGCGGGGAATCAAAGACTTCGCTCCATAAGGAGCTTCCCCATCACAGCTCAGCCTTCACGATAAGCGGATTTGCCTACTTATCAGCCTAACTGCTTGGACGTGCACAACCAATCGCACGCTTCTTCTATCCTTCTGCGTCCCTCCATTGCTCAAACGATAAAGAGGTGGTACAGGAATATCAACCTGTTGTCCATCGCCTACGCCTGTCGGCCTCGGCTTAGGTCCTGACTAACCCTGAGCGGACGAGCCTTCCTCAGGAAACCTTAGGCATTCGGTGGACGGGATTCTCACCCGTCTTTCGCTACTCATACCGGCATTCTCACTTCTAAGCGCTCCACCAGTCCTTCCGGTCTGACTTCACTGCACTTAGAACGCTCCCCTACCACTGATACCATTGGTATCAATTCGCAGCTTCGGTGGTGTATTTAGCCCCGGTACATTTTCGGCGCAGAGTCACTCGACTAGTGAGCTATTACGCACTCTTTAAATGGTGGCTGCTTCTAAGCCAACATCCTAGTTGTCTAAGCAACTCCACATCCTTTTCCACTTAATACACACTTTGGGACCTTAGCTGGCGATCTGGGCTGTTTCCCTCTTGACTACGGATCTTATCACTCGCAGTCTGACTCCTAAGGATAAGTCATTGGCATTCGGAGTTTGACTGAATTCGGTAATCCGATGAGGACCCCTAGTTCAATCAGTGCTCTACCTCCAAGACTCTTACACTTAAGGCTAGCCCTAAAGCTATTTCGGGGAGAACCAGCTATCTCCAGGTTCGATTGGAATTTCTCCGCTACCCACACCTCATCCCCGCACTTTTCAACGTGCGTGGGTTCGGGCCTCCATTCAGTGTTACCTGAACTTCACCCTGGACATGGGTAGATCACCTGGTTTCGGGTCTACGACCACGTACTAAACGCCCTATTCAGACTCGCTTTCGCTGCGGCTCCGCCTCTTCAGCTTAACCTCGCACGGGATCGTAACTCGCCGGTTCATTCTACAAAAGGCACGCCATCACCCATTAACGGGCTCTGACTATTTGTAGGCACACGGTTTCAGGATCTCTTTCACTCCCCTTCCGGGGTGCTTTTCACCTTTCCCTCACGGTACTGGTTCACTATCGATCACTAGGGAGTATTTAGCCTTGGGAGATGGTCCT
>NZ_QORZ01000023.1:0-33229 GCF_008368785.1 Bacillus sp. AY3-1
TAAACCAGTTGGACCTGTTACTCCCGGTGATCCTGTTAAACCAGTTGGACCTGTTACTCCCGGTGATCCCGTTAAACCAGTTGGACCTGTTACTCCCGGTGATCCTGTTAAACCAGTCGCACCTGTTACTCCCGGTGATCCCGCTAAACCGGTCGGGCCTGTTACTCCCGGTGATCCTGTTAAACCAGTTGGACCCGTCGGACCGGTCATTCCCGTTGGGCCCGTTGGAATATAAATTGGGGGAAGAACTGGAAACGTAGGTCCAATGTTTTCAGGTTCTATCATAGCTTTATTTATTGATAATTTATTTTCTCGCTTCACTTTAATACCTCGTTCCACATTTTTGTTTACTACTTAACAAAATAATACATCTATCATTTTAGAAGAATTTCATAACTACTTTTTTCATTCTCAAATGATTTTTACATATAGTAAACTTTTTACCGTTGCTATAACTAGTAGTATTAATATAATAAAATGATAGTTCCATTTCAAAATACTAAATCGGTTACGTTCTAATTTAAAAATGAGGTGATTTATATTCAAGATAAGAATGAAAAAATGAAAAAAGAACTATTATCACTGGCTCTTGAAATTATTCTTCCATACAGACTGACAGGTCCTACTGGGCCCACAGGTATTACCGGTCCTACAGGCATTACTGGACCCACAGGCATTACTGGACCTACAGGCATTACTGGACCCACGGGTATTACTGGACCCATTATTACAACAAACTCTATGTTCGCTAATAATACATTAGGTGGTCCCATCTCAGTCATATTAGGTGGAACTAATATTCCACTTTCTAATAACCAAAGTCTCGGTAATTTTGCAGTGAACGCTACAAATGATATATATACAATTCCTGTTACTGGAAGATATTATTTAACCTATCAAATTAATACAGCAACTTCTCTACTTGCTGGTACAAGGCTACTATTAAACTTTTCGACTCCACTTCCCGGATCTATTTTTTCACCCGCAATATCAACTTCAAACTATAATAATAATTTAATAATCAATTTAATTGCTGGTAATACAATTTCCCTTCAAATATTCGGCGTATTATCCATAGTTAATTTAGTTGGAGGTGGTTCAACAGGTGCCTCTTTAACAATTATACGAATCGATTAATAAATGATTCATTCTTTTTTATAATAAACATTCTTAGCTGCTAAAGTAGTAACTATTACGTCATTCCTAAAGCTAAGAATATTTCAATAATTTCACGACAATGATTAAGCAATAAAAACAATTTGTACTATATTCATAGTAATAACCATCTATACTAAATTTTCCGTATATACATTATCAATTTACACTTCTCCCTGCCAATGTTACATTGAATAAGAAGACAGTTTCTCAAATGCGAACCATCTCAATACGTTTTTGAGAAACATACTCCAATCCTATACGCGAGAGCAATACTATGTCGACACTCAAACGAGTGTCTTTTTTTATGAATTTTAAAAAATAAAACCATCTCTTATAGATGGTTTATCAACACACATTTCTTTATATTCTTGATGCAATGGTAAGTTTATGCAGCCGGATAATAAATGGTCATACTTAACCGAGTTAGCGTACTTCCGGAATTATAATAAAAGTGCGGTCTATCCGCCTTAAAGCGAATTGCATCTCCGCTATTTAATGTATATTGACAATCATTTATTTCAATTATCAATTCCCCTTCAAACACCGTTATAAATTCTTCGGTCCCTTCTTTATGGCCTTCCGAACTTAATTTTCCTTCTGTTTCAATTTCAACCGTATAGATTTCAAAGTTCCTATCATCTTGAAAAGGAAAAGAAGGATACACTTTATATCTCCCATTGTCTTCTGATAATACTTGAACATCATTTCGTAAAACAACTTTCGTATCTGGTTGCGGGTTATTGATTAAAGAAGTAAAAGACACTTTCAAACCATTAGCAATTTTCCATATCGTTGTTAATGTTGGACTTGACTCCCCTCGTTCAATTTGTCCAATCATCGTTTTACTCACACCTGTTAATTGCGAGACCTTTTCCAAACTCATTTTTTCTTTCTCTCGTATTGTTTTTAAATTTTTCGCCAAAATAAGTTGAATTTCTTCCATAAGAAACACTCCTACACTATATACAATATAACGACCATTATGTATAATAAAAAGCACACGTTATATTGTTCTTTTCGGTCATTATAACACACACTAATTAATTAGGGGGTTTTGAAATGCCTATATTTTCTTTTTTGTTATTTGTTTTTATAAGTAGCTTCACACCCGGTCCTAACAATTTTTTAGCTATGACATACGCTAATCAACATGGTTTAAAAAGGAGTATGCAATTTTGTTTTGGAGTAGCTTTCGGGTTTTTCATCCTCACTTCCTTATGTAGCTTCTTTAATATTGTACTAATTAATATCCTACCCATAATCGAATTCCCTTTAAAAATTTTAGGTGTAGCATATATGCTATATTTAGCTTTTAAAATACTCACTAGTAAAACTAGTACAGATCCCGATGAAAAACATAATAAAAACTTATTTACAGTGGGGATTTTTCTTCAGTTTGTTAACCCTAAAGGGATACTATTCGGCCTGACTGTAGTGTCAACTTTTATTCTCCCTTACTATAATTCATATTCAAGTTTTCTACTCTTCTCATTATTTCTAGGTGTAGTCGGGTTAATGAGTACATTTAGTTGGAGCTTATTTGGTTCCATGTTCCAAAAACTTTTATTAAAACATACTAAATCTTTTAACATCATTATGGCCGTTTTATTAGTTTTTAGTGCTTTTTCAATTGTAGTCAATTAAATTCAAATACTAAATTTTTTTGATAGTATATTTTAAAAATATAGCTGAGCTGCCCAATGAATCCTCCGCTCCATACATCACTTATTTAGTTTTAGGGCGGTGTCTTGTATATATTCTTATTCATTCTGATAAAAATTTAAAAAAGAGGATTACTCATTAAAAGTTATCCTCTTTTTGGCGCCAATTATTTTTTAAACGTACTGTTCCTCAAATTAAACTCTTTACTTAACTTCATACCACCAACCTTTACGATCAAGCCAACCTGTCATACCATTTAATTGCGTATCTGATGTTGGATCGGAAATAAAATATGTTAATCCATCAGGCTTTAAAATAAATTTAGCTGTCATTTTAACTGAATTTAAAGCTTGCATAGCTTCAGGAACTTCATACGGTGAGAAAGCGCCTGATTGGATAATATTTTGTTTTGATGGCGGAGTTGTCCCACCAGATTGCCCCGTTAACGCATAAACAATTGAATTTGCAATCTTATCTGGATTCCATTTTGACATATCTGCTTCATTATCGATAAATCCAAGTTCAATTAAGATTGCAGGTGCTTTCGTATTCGCTAATACATAAAGGTCTTTTCGCTCTTTCGCGCCACGATTTGACCAGCCAATATCTTTTGAAAGTTGCGCTGCTATCTTTGCTGATAAAGCTTGTTGGTCATAATACAGTACTTCAACACCATTAGCATTCGTATCATATGAGTTTAAATGAAATGAAACTACTAAGTCTACATCATGTGAGTTTGTTTTAGATACAATGTTATTTAAATTTTGCGCTTGTGTTATCCCTACTTCATCAGTATCATCATAAACTGTATGCCCTAATGCTCTTAATTTAGCAACAACTGCATCCTTAACTTGGCGATCCATAATATGTTCTTTCCGATTCCCATAATTTGCACCCTGTACAATAGTGACCTCCATGTAAACTATATCTAGCCATTGTTCAACATCCCCTTTTTTATTAATATATTCAAAGCTCGTCTTATTGTCCGGTCAAATATCCAGTACAACACTTGCAAATAATAAATAGGGTGCTAATCTATTTTTTAAATAAAGAAATCCAAAATAATACTTTAAATTGTGGCATCCACTTTTTTATCGTTCATTTTAAAATCTTTTTATAATAATCCAGAAAAATACGCTATAATAGAAGTTATTGTTCTTTAGGAGGGGTTTAATGGCTGATAAGTATAAATTTTTAATTCTCGTTGTTACAGCATTTTTTTCTTTCTTTTCCTTAATAAAAGATTTCCGTAACATTTCAAAAAGTTTCTTTTGGGAATCTTTGCAATCCTAACAAGCTTTATATTATTAACGCACGCTTTAGAATTAACTCCAATACTTCTCCATTCAGCTCAGATGGCTCTTGAGATTATTACAATACCACGTAAATTATTTCTTCCCCCTGTCACTGAAGTTGCTAGTTTTTGCTAACAATTCGTGTATCTAAAAAAATTCAAGTCTATATTTCTAATTATCTTTATAAATATAAAAGTGCGGTTTCTCCTTTCTAGAGAAACCGCACTATATCAAATATTCTTATTAAATTTTAAACTGACTCGTATACAGATCAAAGTAAAACCCTCTATCTTCCATAAGAGATTCATGATTCCCTCTTTCCAAAATACTTCCATCTTTTATAACAAGGATTTGATCTGCTTTCTCAATCGTTTTCAGTCGATGAGCGATTACAAAACTTGTTCGACCTTTCATTAAATTATTTAGTCCTTCTTGAATTTGCAATTCTGTTCTCGTATCAATATTTGATGTTGCTTCGTCGAGAATTAATATATCTGCATCTGCTAAAATCGCCCGCGCAATCGCAAGAAGTTGTTTTTGTCCTTGACTTAAATTCGATCCTTCTGAAGCAATTTTTGTTTCATATTGATTCGGTAAATGTTTAATAAAAGAATGTGCAGATGCTGCCTTAGCTGCATTGATTACTTCATCATCACTAGCATCTAATCGACCATAACGAATATTATCCATAATCGTCCCAGCAAATAAGTACGTATCTTGTAAAACTACTCCTATTTTACTCCGCAACGAATTAATATCATAATCTTTTATATCTTTTCCATCGATATGAATTTGCCCTTGCTGTATATCGTAAAAGCGAGTTAGCAAATTAATGATTGTTGTTTTGCCCGATCCAGTTGGACCAACTAAAGCAATTGTCTCCCCTGGCTGTGCCTTAAGACTCACTTCTTTTAAAATCGTTTTATTTTCCTCATAACCAAATGAAACATTCTCGAGTGCAACATGCCCTTGTAAATTTTGTACAATGCATGCATCTTTTTTATTTTGAATTTCTGGTACTTCATCCATAATTTCAAAGACACGTTCTCCACCAGCAACTGCCGCTTGAATTGTATTCATTAAAGTTGCGAATTGACTTAGTGGTCTTGAGAATTGACGAGAATAATTAATAAAAGCCGCAATGACACCTACTGTTGTCATTCCATTTAAAACCATAACTGAACCAGTCCCAATTACAAGCCCCATACCTAAGTTATTTATAAAGTTCATACTTGGAAAAATAAAAGCTGAAAATGTATCCGCCTTCGTAGCAGACATTCTGAGTTGTTCATTAATTTTATTAAAATTTTGTACGGTTTCTTTTTCTTTCCCGTATAACGTTGTAACATCCGCTCCAGTTATAGCTTCCTCAATAAAACCATTTAATTCTCCTAAATCTTTTTGACGCTTTGCAAAGTTTTTACCACTATAAGCAACTAGTTTTTTTGTAACGAAAAACATAATAGGTACTGTAATTAAAGTAACAATTGCTAAAATCCAATCTAATGCGAACATCGCAATTGTTACACCTATAAAGGTTAATGCTGATGAAATAATTTGTACAACACTTTGCGTCAACGCTTGATTCAAATTATCTATATCATTTGTAACACGGCTCATTAAATCCCCTTGAGAACGTACATCAAAGAACCGTAAAGAAAGCGTTTGGATTTTCTCAAAAATATCTTGTCGTATTTTTTGTATTGTTTTTAATGCAACGTTAACCATGACAAATGTTTGTAGCCAAGTTAACAATACTGTTACACCGTAAATCGCGATAAGTAACAAACACATTCTCGCCGTACCGCTTAAATCTTTCGGTACAATATATTGATCGATAATTACTCCCATTAAATAAGGACCTAATAACCCAAGTAACGTCGTAACAAATACTAAAAATATAACGAACGTAAGAGCAGCCTTTTGATACCCCATATAGTTCCATACTCGCAATACAGTTCCTTTAGTGTTTCTAGCTTCACCCATTTTAGGCACGTTACGCCCACCTTTATTAGCAAATTGCCCTTGAAAATTACGCATGTTCTTTCCCACCTTCTTTATGTAAATTGCCACCTTGGGAAAGATAGATTTCTTGATATACCTCACATCGTTCTAACAATTCTTCATGTGTACCATCACCAACTAATTCACCGTTATCTAAAACGAGAATTTTATCAGCATCTATTATAGATGAGATTTTAGAGGCGATTAATAATGTTGTTGTTCCTTTATATTCTGTTCTTAATGCCGATTGAATGTTAGATTCTGATTTCGCATCAACTGCTGATGTAGAATCATCTAATATAAGAATGGATGGCTTTCTCACAAGTGCCCTTGCAATTGATACACGTTGTTTTTGTCCACCTGATAAATTCGTCGCACCTTGTGTTAAATGATATTGATATGAATCTTCCAACTTGTTAATAAACTCAGTCGCACAAGCTGATGAAGCCGCTACTTCCAGTTCGTCATTCGTTGCATCTTCTTTACCATAACGTAAGTTCTCTTCTATGCTACCTGAAAACAATAATGCCTTTTGAGGTACAAACCCGATTGAAGCACGAAGTTTTTGTAAATCGTATGCTCTAACATTTATTCCATCAATGCATACTTCCCCTTGATCAACATCGTATAAACGCGGTAACAGTTTTGCTAAAGTAGATTTACCACTTCCTGTAGAACCGATAATTCCTACTTTTTCACCTTTACATATGTTAAATGAAATATCTTTTAAAACATATTCATTATTTTTCGTGTAACTATAACTAACATTTTTAAAGTCAATTTGTCCCTCGATTTGCTTAGGTGCAACCGCATTTGTTTCCGTCGTAATATCAACTTCAGTATTTAAAACTTGCCGTACACGATCCGCAGATGGAAATGCTCGCGCGATTTGCATAAATACCATACTTATAGACATAAGTGACATTAAAATAATATTCAAATAGTTTATAAACGCTAAAATAGCTCCTACTTGAAGCGTTCCATCAAATACTTTTTCTCCACCAATCCATAATGTTGCGACAATCCCGCCGCTTACAACTAACATAATGATTGGCATCATTATGGAAATAAGCTGCACCGCTCGAATATTTATCTTTGTTAAATTTGTATTAACATTTCCAAACTGAGTAATTTCATATTTTTGTCTTACATACGCTTTAATAACACGTACTCCAGATAAATTTTCTTGTAGCTTTGTATTCACTTTATCTAATGCTTCTTGCACTTTTTTGAACGTTCCGCTCGCTTTACTTGCAATGAATATAATCGCAAGTAATAAAATTGGAACAACTACAAGTAATATAGGAAATAACTCGCGTGCTGTTACAAAAACAATTATTATACTTCCGATAAATAACAAAGGACCACGAACAAGTACACGTAATGTCATCGTCATCGCCGATTGAATAGAAGTAATATCATTTGTCACAATCGTTAATAATTTCCCAGTTCCAAATGAATCACGATTTTCACTAGAAAATGTTTCTACTTTCGCAAATACATCTTTTCGTATGTCTGTAGCGAAATTAACAGCTGCTTTTGTAGAATACATCATACACCCAAGTCCTCCAACTAAACCGAGTGCTGCAGCTCCTATCATAAGAAGCCCCATTTTTATTACATAATTCAAATCACGATTTGCTATCCCAACATCAATAATATGTTGCATAATAGTCGGTTGAATTAAGTCCATCGCAACCTCAAGTACCATAAATAGTGGTCCAATAATCGCGAAGAACATGTATGGTTTTAAATAATGTAATAATTTGCGAAATGATTTCATACTTAATCTCCTTTTTCCTATGAAATTACCATTTAATAATTCATACCCTCCTTACTTAACCCATATAATTTTTGATTTTTCCAGTACTTCTATTATATTATGCAAATTAATATTTAACATTATTAAATGATAAGCATTAATGACTTTCCGGTCAATAAATGTGCTTTATATTACGCAAATAGAAAAAACGTATTCTTAAGTAGAAAGAATACGGTTTTTCATCTATATCTCTTCAATTGTAAAATCTAAAAACTCAGTCTCAAATCCATTGTTTTTAGAAGGACTACACGTGTAAAAACCTATTTTAACAGGCGCATTCCCTATATCCTCCATCAAATGAGCAATTCTTATTTGTTCCCATTGACAGCTATTTTTTACATATATTATATAATCGCCACGTTTACGAACAATTCGAAAATGAAGTTGTTGGGTAGCTAATTCTGTTGGAAAGTCTTGTGTTGACCAATCAGAATATCCATTATTCGTTACGACAGCTCCTAAATGAGAAGGGCCATCTGGAATATACTCTAATGAAGTTTTCAACCAACACTTTTCCGAAATCATAACAAAAAGACCTGCTTGATCGTATTTTGAATTTGGATCCATACACAATTGAACTTCAGCTTGAAAGTCTGTCATCATTTCATTATAAAATACATGACCATTCATTACTTCAAAACCATAATGTGTTTTAAGCCAGAAATCTGTTTCTGCTTTCGAACGGACAATAAACGACCGGTTGTCATTAATTTTATAATATTCAGGGACATTCATTATAGTGAGCTGCTCAACATGTTTAGGTATATACGATATATTCATAGTTCCTCCATAATAAAGCCTTTATACAAACCTTTAAAACTCCGCTAATACAGGGAATTTATAACCTTTAAAATCTAACTCTTTATTACTTCGAACCATTAAATACTTATTAGACTGTAATTCTGTAAATTGTACATCCTCAATCCCTAATTGATCTGGTGAGAAGTAAAATTCGATTTCTGTAAATCTTTCAGCGATTTCTCCGCATATTTCATCTAAAACTGGAATTACTGGTGCAAATACTCCATATAATTTCAACTTTTCATTATCTACTTCATACACAATTAGAGCATCTAGTTTCTCTGAATAATACAATTTCTCATTCCATCCCGAATCATACATATTCAAATAAAACGAAGGACGGAAGTTTAATGTTGAAAAATTATTTGAAAGTCTTTGGCTACTATCAATAGTTTCATGTATTAACTTTCTATCCTCTTCCATATAATAATCTAACTTTCTAAGTAAGGAGTCATTATTATTCTTTTTATCATATAGAATAGTCATCAAATACTCCTGCACAACTTTAAACCCAAATGATGCATATAGTTCAGGTTTTTCCGTAAATAATAATGTACATTCACATTTCTTATCAATTTCTTCTATCATTTTACTTATTAATTGTGTCATGAGTCCTTGTCTACGAAAATCAGGGTGAGTCATTACCGTTTGAATGCCGGCTGCATTTATTCTTTCACCATTTACTAGCAATGGTAGCGAAAATACCGCAACATTTGCAATCGCTTTATCGTCATGTAAAAATGATAAAGCTTTGTATGTATCATCCCAATAACCTCTTTCTGAAAAATCATTCAATGTTTGAATTGTAATTCCAAACACTTCTTCAAATAAAGGAAATAACTTCTCTCTTTTCGGTTCTTCTAAAAGAAATTTTTCAAAAATTTCAACATTCCCCATGTTGTCCCTCCATACGTTAATTCCATCAAATTAGATTTAGTTATATAACCTGCTCTTAATGTAATAGGTCTTACCAATCAATATACTATCATAAAATATAAAAAAAGAGTCTAATTAATTTTATGTTTTGACTATTCGAAAGTAAGTCGAATAAAACAATATTAAGATTTTTGAATATTAATAAGTTTATTATATAAAAATAGTGCTTTCTACTTCGTTTTTACTCATAGAAATGCACCATTTATAAAAAATATTTTTTATTATTTTTTTCCTTCTAGTCTCTCCCTCGTATTAATTTCTTCTCCTCTCATTCGCTTTTCAAATGTATTTCTCCAACTTGTAGAAAGTGCATGTACTTCTAAGATCCTTTTTAGGCCTTCCATATTTTGTTTTTCCTTATGCATAATACGATTAGCAAATGCTACTGTAACACCTTTTGGATCAGACTTAATTAACTTTAACGTATCAACAGGTGATACCCATCCTTCTTTTAATACACGAAAATAAAATCCTGTATATCCTGTTTCTTGAAAATAAAGTGGTAACTTTGGAATATTGTATTTCTTAGCTAATTTAAAACAAGGTTGTCTTGGCTGTGTTACTTGTACAATTGCTTCTCCAATTTGAAATGTATCACCAATACAAACATCCTCTTCACACAGACAATTAATTGTTATATTTTCTCCGAATGCTCCATATACAAGGGCTTGATTCAACTCTTTTTCCCAGTATCTATAATGTTCTCCAGAATACACACAAACTGCTTTATCTACTCCACCATGATGAACTAAGTCCGCTTGCCCATCTCCATTAAATTTTAAAAAGGATAAAAACACCGGTTCCCTTACTTGCTTCTTATTTATACCTGTATGAATTACCTTTCCGCCGTATGTAACCTCTTTTGGTAACCCTATATTTAAAGATAGTACCTCATATACTTTATTCATCTTAATCGCTCCTCTTACTTACCCCGCAATTTTTCAATAGATTAATTTATACTTTCAAACTCTCTGTCTATTTTTCATTTAAAATGACAAAAGATCAGCAAATGTAATAACCACTCAAATATCCTTGCTCCGATACTTATCTATCCTTACTTCAAAAACTTTTCAATCCCTCTCTAATAAAGTGATTATAAGCTCAACAAAATCATTGTTCAATCCAATTATTTATATAATAATGATAGGTATAACCTATCATTAAACTTGAGGTGATTCCAATCGAATTAAGACAACTTGAATATTTTTTAGCTGTTTCAAAAGAATTACATTTCACAAAAGCAGCTGAGAAACTAAATATTTCACAACCTTCTCTAAGTCAGCAAATACGTGCATTAGAACATGAAGTAGGAATGCCGCTTTTCGATCGCATTGGTAAAAAAATATCTTTAACTGATGCAGGAAGGATTTTATTATTACATAGTAAAACCATTTTTCATGAAGTCGAACAAGCTCGTTCTGCAATTCAAGATCTAAACGGATTACAGCAAGGTTCCTTAACAATAGGCTCTTTGTTAACCGTCGTAAATTATTTACTACCACCAGCTATATTAAATTTTAATCATTCATATCCCAATATAGAGCTTTCTGTATTAGGGCTTCGTACAGGAGATATTCGTGAAAAATTATTACAAAACGAACTAGATATTGGCATTACATTTCTCCCGGTGCAAGATAAGGAGATTATTTCTATCCCTCTTTACAAAAGTGAACTTACATTAGTCGTACCAACCGATCATCAATTAGCTGAACGTAATCATGTATCTATTGCTGAATTACAGAACTACCCTTTAATTCTTTTACCTAAAAATTTCTTTTTAACCGAACTAATTACATCTCATTGTCAAAAATTTAACTTTAAACCAAAACCAATTTTAGAAATTAGTACGATGGAATCTTTAATCCAAATGGTTTCAAAAGGAATGGGAATTACAGTGTTACCAAAACCGTATATAGACTTTTTACAAAATAAAAACATTCAAGCAATTAAAATAGAAAATCCTACCCCAACAATAGAAATTGGGCTTATTTATAGAAAAGATAAATATATGTGTGCTGCAACTCGAGAATTTATTGAACAACTAAAAAGAACAGTACGTTCTTTACAAAGCTAAACGAACAAAAGCGATTATCCTATAAAACCGTTTCACAACGCTCTAGTAGAATAATCTCTTTTCAAAACAAAATACAACATAACTTTTAAACTCAAATAAATTTCAATGTACCTTTTTAGATATTGGAATATATTTCGTAAAATATGCCCCCACTAGTAATAAAACAATTGAAATTAACCAAATAAAAATACCGCCAAAGTTAAACCAATATGCAAGCAAATTTAAGATTGCTAGTGTAAAGAAACAAATTGAAGTTAACGCACTCTTCAATCCTTTTACCCCTGCTTTTTTTCTTTTTTCATAAGTAATATACATTGAAACGGCAACAAATAAGATAAGAACAATCGGTAACATTACTTTTAGCAATGGCAATCCCTCCCGTATATACACCTTACTATTACCATTTTATCTCATTTATTCTTCTTGAATCAATTAATAGCATTCTTCTCTCCAAAAGTCAGTATACGTTTTATTATTAAATTTCACATTTACCTGAGAAAATGAAAGACTTCCTCCAACTTTCAATGAGTACCAGTCGTTGAATAGTGGAGATCCGAAGCAAATATTCATTGTACGATTATGCAAATCAAATAAGACAGAATGCAAAGTTCCAAACCATTCTTCATAATTATGTACTGTCAGCCCAGTAGGATACTCTCTTTCTACTAATTCTTTTAAAGAATCCATGCTCACTTGTTCATTTCGTTTTAAATGTTCATACAATGTGTAATATCTGTTTGTAGATTGTTCTAATCTTCTATTATTCAATTTTTGAACAGATAAACTAATCGCATGATTTGTTGATACGATAAAATTTTGGTTTTCCTCATCAATTGTGGTTATTGATTTAAAACCGTCAAATATTTCAATACGTGCTGCGTCTAAAGGATCTGCTACAATTAGATTAATATTACTTGCAATTGGCATTTCATCAACTAGTGATATCGCCTCCTGCACATTTTTACATTTCTCCAATAATACTCGAATTACCGCAAAGCATTGTAAACCACTTAACACTGGCTTTCGTAAGCCTTCAATATTTCCTACTGGTTGACCACATGCTGAAAATGTAACAGATAACCCATGCTCGTTAACTCCTTCTGTTCGACCGAAATAAAAAGTAGAAAAGCCACTATGCACATATGCACCTTCAACATGTGTTGAGCAAAAACGCATATCATCTATTTTTGGTGACAAATCATAATTTCTTAAAACATATGTGTGCTTTGAATCTGTCTTTTTAGGTAATACGACACAATGACTACATCCTGCTTTTAATAGTGTTTGATAATAATACATCAGATTTCTAGCAGGAATTTTCAACACTTCACAAAACCCTTCAATTTCTTCATTAATTCCTGGACAATATTGATTTAATATATTTCTAGATTCTGTCCAATAATTATCTGATACTAAATGTTCTTGCTGTATAAATTGTGGAATGAGATACGGATGATTTTTCACAAACTCCCCTTGTTGCTTTCCAATATCATAATGACTTCCTTTTAATGATGAAAAGTACCCCTTTACTTGGTACATCTAAATCCCCCCTTACATTTAATTTATCCATATCATACCAAATGAATTTTATTCATTCTTGATGTTTTTTACTGTCTTTCAAATCAAATTTGGCTGGAATAAAGAAAACAATTATAAAATAAAAATTAGGAAACTGTAATCATTAACAGTTTCCTAATTTACCTATACTATATTATCCCCTCTTCCACCAACGTTTCTGCAATTTGAACCGAGTTCCAAGCGGCCCCTTTTAATAAATTATCGGAAACAATCCAAAGATGGAATCCTTTTGGTGTATCAGGGTCTTTTCTAATTCTCCCGACAAATGTATCTATTTTCCCTTCTGCATATAATGGCATTGGGTACAGCTGTTCACTAGGATTATCTTGCAGTACAACACCTGGTGCATCCAGCAACACTTCTCTTATTTCTGCAACAGTTGCTTCTTTTTCAAGTTCTATATAAACCGATTCTGAGTGCCCGGATACGACCGGAACACGCACACAAGTAGCTGCCATTTTCAAGTTTTGGTCCTCCAAAATTTTCTTCGTTTCTTGAATCATTTTTACTTCTTCAAATGTAAAATCATGATCTGTGAATATACCTACTTGCGGAAGTACATTAAACGCAATTGGATAATGTTTTTTATCTTTTTTCGCTGGCAATATAGTACTCTTTACTTCTTCACCTATAAGCATAGACTCAGCCTGTTCTTTTAATTCATGAATCGCGTGAATTCCAGATCCTGATACAGCTTGATACGTTGAAACTATAATTCGTTCTATACCAAATGATTTTCGTATTGGCTGAAGAGCCGTTACCATCTGTAATGCTGAACAATTCGGAACTGCTATGATACCGTTATGCTCCTTTAAAGTGTGCGCATTTACTTCTGGAACAACGAGCGGTACATCGTGCGCCATTCGGTATTCACTTATGTTATCAATTACGATGGCACCACTAGTGACTGCGTGATTAACAAATTGTCTAGACACTTCTCCTCCAGCGCTAAAAAAGGCAATATCAACACCTTCAAAACTAGTTGTTTTTGCCTCTTGTATAATTATCTCTCGTCCTTTAAATTGTACTACCTTACCAGCGGATCGTTTTGACGAAAGCAATGTAACTTCAACTATATTAAACTTCATTTCATTTTCTAACAGTTCAATAATTTTCTGCCCTACTGCACCTGTAGCCCCAACTACAGCTACATGATAGCCCTTTTTGATCATCTTTTCTCCTCCAATATCACTTGAATGAATATTTCTACAATTTCATTTTATAAAGGATTTAATCATTTGGAAAATTGAAATACGTGATATAATCATTCACAAATCATGATAATAAAAGAGGGATTGCTTATGGAAATGAGACATGTTAAAACATTTTGTGCGATTGTTAAGTATGGTGGTTTTTCTAAAGCTGCTCATGCGTTAGGTTATGCGCAATCTACTGTGACAGCGCATATAAAAGCATTAGAAAACGATTTACGTCTCCCTCTATTCGATCGATTAGGAAAAAAAGTACTTCTTACAAAAGCAGGTCATCAATTTCATCCTTATGCCCTAGAATTACTAGCTATTTATGAAAAAGCGCAAGAAATCCCTCAAAATAGTGATGATTTAAAGGGAACCTTAAGTATTACGTCTAACGAATCATTAGCAGTGTACCGATTACCACAATTGTTACGTACTTACAAACAGGAAAATCCGAAAGTAAATATCGTACTGGAAACAACTACAAACGAACAAGCAATGAATAAGCTGCGTGAAGGAGAAACAGATGTTATTTTCATAATCGGGGAAAGTATGGAACATAATGATTTTATTACACGTACTTTTTGTAATGAAGCATTTGGATGGATTTTACCTACACATTACTCAACACACTCTAATCCATTTTGTTTACTAAACAATACCCAATTTATCTTTACAGAACAAAGCTGTGGCTATAGACCGATGGTAGATCGTTTTTTACGTCAAAGCGGGAATATTCCAGCTAAAACATTTGAAACTTCCAACGTTGAAGTCATTAAACAATCTGTGATGTGTGAGTTAGGAATTTCAATTCTTCCTTACATCGTTGTACAAGAAAGTTGCGAAAAAGAGCAACTCTGTTTTCAGCCTATCGAAACTCCAGCAGTTATTCAAAGCCATGTAATTTATCATAAATCTAGATGGATTTCACCCGTTTTACAATCGTTTCTTTCCTTACTAGAGCGGGACTAAAAGGTGCACAAAAAAAAGAGTAACTGCCTAATAAGCACTTACTCTCTTCCAATAGTATCTTATTTATTAGTCTGTCCCCCATCTGCAATTAATTTACTGCCTGAATAAGTACCTTTTTGCATAAACAATTGATTAATTAACTCTTTTTGTTCTGCTTCTGACATTACTCCTTTTCCTTCACCTAAATTTCCGCTTTGTAATTTCCAAATCTTGTTGTGATCCGCATTCATCTTTTCATATTTTCCTTGTTGCCATCTCTCTAAAATATCTGCATATGTATTTCCTTGTACTAGGTCATTACTCTTTACAATATCAAGTAAACTTTCAATACGTTCTTGTGTGATAAAAATATAGCCCCACTTTTGATCAGCCTTCGTTTTTTGATGTGCCATTTCATGTAATGCTGTCTGTATGTTTTCATCTGTCCACTTAAAATTTTTATTAAAACCACTATTCGGTAATGAATGATTACCATTTTCTAAAAGCTTTGCATCTTCAGCTTTTACATTACTATCAGCTAGTACTTCTGCTGCCGGAGCAGCTGGTGATGCCTTTTTCGCAGCTGGTTTACTATTATTTAGATAATACAGCATACCATATGTTACACCTACGCCAATTACCGCCATACCAGCTATAATACCTATTATTTTAAAAAATGTTTTCATCTTGCCTGTTTCCTCCCACATATCCCATTTCGTATTTTCTATTTCTTGAACCATATATATATTTCCTTATATTATATTTCTTTTCTTTGTAAATTGAAAGATTATTCCGTCAAAATACCCGTCTTTTTCAAATGCAGATCCATCTCTAAGCATTTCGTTTTAATTTTATAAAAATATATGCTAGCCTACATATAAAGGAGATGAATAAATATGAGTTTATTGTATAGCGGTTTAACTTTTTTAAACTTTGACGATACATATTTATTACAAAATAAACTTCATTCTTATTCACATGAAGATATTGATTTTAGTCATTTAGAGCACGCAAACCTGTATTGCGAGACTCCTTCTTTAAAGCGAATAAAACGGGAGTTATATCGTAGAAAGCAAAGAGGAATCACCTTTATCGGTTCTGGAAATTATCATTATGTATCTTATTTGCTACTAAAAGAAATAGATGAACCATTTAGCCTTATTTTATTTGATCATCACACTGACATGAACTTAAAAGAAGAAAATGAACATACTCTTATTTCTTGCGGTTCATGGGTATCATTCGCACTTCAAAATAACCCGAAATTAAAGAAAGTAATTATTATCGGACCTTCTTCTTTAACCATTCATTCTAATGATTATTCATGCGTAGAAGTATTCCCGATAGATACAACTTATGAAGTATCTACACATACGATACTTTCGCATATTCATACAGATACTATATATGTAAGCATTGATAAAGATGTTTTAGATTCAAAAGTAACTATTACAAATTGGGATCAAGGACATATGAAACTTTCTACACTATTAAAATGTTTACATTCTCTTATTAGGAATAAAAATGTTTATGGTATCGACATTTGTGGTGAACTACCGGTTTATCCTTCTCAGCTCTTTCTAGCTAAATATGCAAATGCTATTAAGAAAAATGAAAAAGCGAACTTACAAATTTTAAAATCAATATATAATACATAAAAAAACAACGAGTACCTTATAAGGCACTCGTTGTTTTTATGCACGATGTTCTTTTAACCACTTCGTAATCGCATCTAACCTTGAAACATCAAAACGGCTCTCTTCAGACACATTTAAACAGTTTAAACTTTTCACAATTTCTAACTCATTCGATTTTACACTTTTCGCATCAATCATTTTGCAGTACCCGTCTGTAACGGTATTTAAATTTTCATAATAACGTTGAAACGATTTTGATATATGTAAATGTTTTTCAAAGTTTCTTCTTCTTTTTGTCTCGTCAGATTCTTTCCGTTTTCTAAGTTCTTCATCATTCGTATATAAATAAAAATATTGATCAGGAAAACCAATTTCCTTATTGATCAGCTTTTCTTTATAAAAGTTTTCTATTAAAGATAATGGCTGATTAAATATATCAAAATGGAAACACCAATTATAACTAAGTGGCTGATAAATATCACCATCAAGTATTACTAATTCATATTGCTCTGACTTCTGCACTGCTATTTTCCAACGCTCTACTTGTTTTTCAAAATACCATGTTCTATGTTCGTTTTTTGGTCTTTCAAATAAAAAATTCACTTCAGGTATAATATAAGCACCATGATTTTTTTCTAATTCACGAGACGTGCTGCTCTTACCAACCGCACTCGCTCCCTCAAACGCTATAATCCCCATAGTTTCTCCCACTTTCATTAACTTAAATCTCGTTGTTTCTCTTTTCTACCCCATAACTGTCTCCATAAAACAATTGAAGCGATAGAAAGCATGATTGTTGTGATAATTATACTAAGGCTCAATTCAATATAAAGCAAACAAAAAGCCCGTTGTTGCGGCCTTTTCTCTATTTCAAGTTATTTCCTTCAATAAGCCTGTGCATATTATTGATTTCAATCATAGCATCATTAGTGTGTTTTACAAGGTCAGTCAGTAGTGTTGTGATTGTCCCGTGATTACGCTGAAATTCAAAGATTAAATCCTCAGGCTCTTCAATTTTCTTCATTATGTCCAAGTAAGCATTTGACCTTTTCAATTTTTTGAATCTGTTCTGTCATAAGTTCTCGCTTTCTTTACTATTAAATCCATTGTATAATAAAAAATTGTCTATACAAATCAATATGCAAATAAAGCTTATAAAAAAGAATTGAAAGATATTCGAGTGATTTTATTTTCTGAATTAAATCCTTGAATCTAAAACTCCTTTCTATTATTGGCACCGACTATTTTTTAAATTAAATCCTAATTGATTGAGAAGAACGAGAAATCGACAGAAATAAAAATAATTTCAACGTAACTTCCAAATTTCAGGGAATCCCTTTTTTTGTTTTGCTATAATAATTTCTATGGGTGTACAGCTCGCTACTTTGAAACTCCTGATAAGTTTATAGAGTAAATACTGGAACAATTTCACAATTTTATAAGACTTATCAAGCGGTAGGAATGGCGTTTCTTTTCGCTTTTTGAGTGGGTTAGAAAGATTAAATAACAAAGACTACAGAATAAGAAAAAGCTGTGCATGAATTTATTTAACTACATAGATTATAATAATTTTAGGAAAAATCACCAACAAAAAACTCAACAAATGTAAAATACATTTTACAAAACAACATAAAAAAGCCACCCTTAAGGTGGCATAATGAACTCAGCTATTAGCTCAAAAATACTTATTCAAATATTTTATTCAATGAGCATTTTGAAACATCGACAAAATTCCCCTTTGAATCTAGCAACCTAACAATAATATGCGTCGGAAAATCATCTTTATTCAAATCAAAACTTATTTGATAATCAGATTCTTTAAATTGATTCCCATCAATTTTAATTCCTTCATTCTTTAATTCTTGCACAATAGCATCATTTACTATATATCCCCAAAAATTTAGGTTTGATGTTCTCTGCATTAACAAAAATGGTACGGTTGACGGATACCATTTTTCAACATATAAACCCTTATTTGCTGTGAAAGATTCATACATTTCATTAAAAAGATTATTTACTCCACTAGTATTTGAGAAGCGGATGCCAATTAAATCAAAAAGTTCTTTTGCAATATCGACCTTGTGGGAATTTATATAGTTTTCCAGTTTTTGATTTTTTAATACTCCTTTTTCTTGAGTGAAAATCTGTTGCCAACCTCCCGCGTTTCCTGAATATCCTATACAATTTTTATAATCAGGATCGAATGGAAGACCATCCTTCAGGGAAGTATGTTTAGCGTACATAGCGCGAGTGGCATTAGAGCAAGAATTATTATTTGCTCCATTTGTAATGCTCACAACACTTCCACAAAATTCACAACAAGCATATTTGCTTCCTTTTTGGTAATAAGGAAATTCTTTATTTGTTATATTTTCAAATTCAGTTACTGAATGTGGTTTATCATTGTTCTCTTTTGATTCATTTATCTTATAGAACTTCTTCATTAATCCGTTCCCTCCAGTATTTTTATTAAGTTAGTAAAATTATACAATGAATTTCCTCATAATACTTAAAATATGGCTCTTCGTTAGTTTCTGTGGAAGAAAAATTGAATAAAGGCAGCTACACCAACTAAAATTACATTAGATATTGAAAGAATTGTAATACCTGGATTTAGCAATTGAAGAAAACCAAATAAAAAGGACGTGACAAAAATCCCAAGAAAAATGTTCTCAGTTTAGCATAAACCAAAATTAGGAATAATATATAAATAAAAGAGATGTCTTTGTGTCTTTTCCAATTTTCTCTATCTCGTTGCACACTGGTATTACCAGCACTTGCTATTTCCCACCATTTGTTGTAAGATAGTAATTAAGGTCAATTTAACACCATATTTCCTTTGCATATTATCAAGTATCAATCAGGATTATTTTGTACTCCTTATGGGTGTTTGATAATATGTGAACTTTTATTTTTCATTCAAATAAGGCCGATCATATTGTAATCTTTTTAAATTTTAGGAGGCATTACCATGACATTAACAGGTAAAGTAAAATGGTTTAACAGCGAAAAAGGTTTCGGTTTCATCGAAGTTGCAGACGGTAACGACGTATTCGTTCACTTCTCAGCTATCACTGGCGACGGCTTCAAATCTCTTGACGAAGGTCAAGAAGTTAGCTTCGAAGTTGAAGACGGTAACCGTGGACCTCAAGCTAAAAACGTTGTAAAGCTATAATTCAAACAATAAAAAGGTTGTTACCAGCTCGGTTAACAACCTTTTTAATATATAACTAAAATTTTTTACATAAAAGGAGTGGTTATATGTATCGCAATCGAAAGAACGATGTAGCTGAAGTACCACCAGAACAAACCCCTGTCTGGGAATGTGAATCAGAGGATTGTTTAGGATGGATGAGAAAGAATTTTTCATTTGAAGAAGAGCCTAAATGCCCTTTATGTAAAAGTAGCATGAAAAGCGGAGAACGTTTATTACCTAAAATAGGTTAATTTTTACTTAACCCCTCTTTTATAAGAGGGGTTTTTTATTATAAATTTATATCCTCTACATCCGTTCGTACTATAGAATACAATAGTGCATCATGTTGCTTATTTCCTTGATGAATATATCCACGTAATAACCCTTCCTTATGAAAGCCTATTTTAGATAACATTTTACAAGAAGTAACATTTTCAGGGTATGTAATAGCTCCAATTCTAAATAAGCCTAAATCTCGAAATCCATAATGAATAATTTCTCGAGCCGCTTCTGACGCATAACCATTCCCCCAATAACGAGGATGTAAGTCATATCCAATTTCAGATCGTTTACTCCATAGTTGTAAATTATTTAATCCAATTGTACCCACTAAAGTATTTGTTTCTTTTAATACAATCCCCCATCGTATTGCCTTTTTCTCAAAGTAATTTTTTGAAAAAGATTCAATCATACGTGAAGCTTGTCCAAACTCCGTAAAAGAATTCATACCGTAATAACACGTTACTTCATCCAATGAAAAGATTTCATATATTTTTTGACAATAAGATTGTTCTATTTCAACTAAACGCAAACGTTCTGTTTCTAATATAGGAAACGCCACAGGATCACTCCTTTCTTTCTACTCATTCATTATAGCAGAAAAAGTATTTATAATTAGGAAAGTCCTCAATGTCCCATTTATCAAATATTTCTAGAGAAGCTTATCCTCTTAATTCAATACGAACTAAAAATAACCCTTCTTGCTTTTGCATGATTAGAAAAAATAAAGAGGTGATCAAAATACTATGATTACCTCTTTATGCTCTATTTATTTGCAACTAATGCCCAAGAGCTGTTGGTCTCCAGTTTACACTTAAAAAACCAGTTTCTCTAAGTAGTGTATCTAACTCATTAACAAAAGGATAAAATCACATTCCCTGCTCTTACCTTTATTTATAAAAATTAATTGTATTATTTTTATTTTCACCACTCCGTCTTATAATTTCGATTCCATGCTCACTTTTCCCTTTTAAAACAAACCCCTGTTCCATACATTTATGGTAAAATGTAGTTAACGTTATATTTTTCTGTGGAGGTGTAAATGTTCTATGTATATATTCATCGGCTTATCCCTCTTACTCATATTACTCATATTTTTATTTGCAAAAAAGTTCGCCCCAAATTCATTCATGATGACTAGTTTTAAAGGTAATAGCTTTATGACATTTTCAATCGGCATGTTAATCGCTTCCACTCTTTCGCTTTCATATGGAATCTATCACGCAGCAACCTATCAACCTAAACATTTAGATATCACATTACAAAATCAAAACTTTACTGTTTTCGGTAATGTCGGAGAGCTTGGATATTTCTCAGAAGTATTACTAAAGAAAGATACAGAAGTTGAACTACATTTTGCCTCTTGGGAAGTAATGCAATTAAATAATCCAGAAATAATAGTTAACTATCCTTCGGGTAAACAGGAAACATGGAAACCGAACATAACATCACTTCCAGCCAATAAATTAAAAGAGAAACATGGCATAAAAGAGCTTTATCAACTCTCATCATATTCATTTAAAGAATCTGGGAACATAACATTAACGATTACTGAGAATCATACAACTAATAAAAAAATCTCAATTCAAGTGAAATAAATAAAACGTCCCTCTAATATACTGGAGGGACATTTTATTTATTTATTTATTTTTTTATGTATTCTATGTTAGTTTGACGATTCATTTAATGTTGCAATTATTTCATTTGCAATGTTCTTTCCATTTCCAATACACGCACCAATTCCGACACCGTAATATGAGGCTCCAGCTAAGTATACATTAGGATAAAGATCCGTCATTTTTTCTTGTAATATTTGAACAGCTTGATTATGTTCTAAATGATATTTCGGCATTAAATCTTTCCAATTTGTAACTTCAACTACTTCTGGTTCGCCTTTAATTCCGAGACTCTTTTCAATATCATATAAAGCGACTTGTACCAATTCTTCTTCACTATAATTTTTAATCGTTTCATATACTGGATTTGTACTCTTATAAAACATTCTTACTAATAGCTTTTGTTTTCCCGATGTATGCTTCCACTTCCGGCTTGTCCATGTACACGCATTACAATGTAAATCACTGTTTTCCGTTACGATAAATCCTGTGCCGTCCGCCGGTAATTGTTCATCAAGTATATCAAATCCTAAGTAAATACTTATAAGAGATGAGTTTTTAAATGTATGAAACTGCTCGTTTAACTCATTAGACTGTAATAAAGTTTGTGCGATATCATGCGGAGCTGCTAAAACAACATAATCAGCTTGGATTGATTCATGATTTGCAAAGGAGATTTCATAGCGATCACCTTGTTTCCTTACAGCAGTCGTTACAGCGCCTTTCTTAACGACTGTCTCAGTCAGCATTTCTTCTAAACGATCAATAATCGTAGATAGTCCACCTTTAAATGATACGAACTTTTTGTTTCCTGCTGATTGAAACTGTTTTTTATTCTCTTCAAAACCTTTAATAATACTTCCATATTTATTTTTATAATCCAGTAAATACGGTAATGTCGATGCCATAGTAAGTTCATTCAATTTACCGGAATATACTCCTGAAAGCACCGGAGCAATTTGTCTTTCCACTAACTCTTTCCCTAAAAAGCTTTCTAAAAATACAGCAAGCGAAGTATCTTTTGTAAACTCTTTATTTTTCGTTATGAAATCTTTTAAAGCTACAATTTTCCCTTTCGTTGATACTAGCGTACTGCTAAACAAAGACTCGACACTCATCGGTATCCCAAATATAGTGTCAGAAGGAATTGGATGTAAAGTATTATTAGAATATATGTAAGAAATACCCGTTTCGTTATACACCATTTCTTCTTCTAAATTTAAATCTTTTACAAGCGGCATAACATATTCATTACGAGCAACGATAGAATCCGCTCCTGATTCCATAATAAAATCCTTTTCTTCTACACTATGGATTTTACCACCTAAGTACTCTTCTTTTTCTACAAGGATTAAATTTAAATCGATATTATTATCCTTTTTTAATTTTTCTAAATAAAACATAGTAGAAAGTCCCGTTATACCTCCACCGATAACAACAACTGTTTTCATATGTGCTGCGCTCCTAACCGATACAATTAATAATTCCTTTATTATTATACCCAAAAGTCCTTATATTCGACTAGCAGCTTGTGCATTCTGTAAGAAATTAGACAATATATTCGAATATATTTCTGGTTGATCGTTATGCACTAAATGACCAGCAAACGGAATAACAGCAATGTGAATATTATCGTTTAATTGTTTGAACGTTGTAGTAGCTGTAACTTCATCTTCTGCATCTCCCCCAGCAATACAAAGTGTAGGTATTTGAAGATTAGCTACATCACCTGTTTCATCAAATGGGTACCAATCTTTAACTTGCCACGATTCAAGTAATGCTTTCCAATCACTTTTTTCATGAATTTGATTCATATACGTTACAACTTCTTCATTTTCCATCAATTCCTGATGACACTTTGCTTCATACTCTTGAGACTCCTCCCAATTTTCTCTCTTAACCGGAAAGATACCTGAAAAAGTTAATGTTCTCACTTTATCTTGATATTTTTTTGCAAATAATAAAGCGACTAATCCTCCTAGTGAAACACCAGCTATATGACATCTATCAATTTGTAAATGCACTAACGTATCATGTAAATCCTTTACAGATCGTAGGAAATAATTCTCCAACGTCCCCCCTGATCTTCCATGTCCTCTTAAATCAGGACGAATGATTTGATAGTTTTTTTCTCGAAAAAATGCTACCTGCTCTTCATACTCTACTAAACCTGTCATACCACCAGAGTGTAAAAGCATAATTGGTTCCCCTTCGCCTGAAATGTGCGTATGTAATATCATATATCTCCCTCCTTCAAAACAGAATATTCCATCTATTATCAGTATATAGAATATACATCTGAATTTCCAAATAAAAAAGAACTATAACATTTTCAAATCATGCCATAGTTCTTTTTATTTTAAAAACATAAAGTAATTAATCAATTTGTCTATTTCTTGACTTAATGCCAATACTTTTTCATGTTGAATTCCGTAATCCGATACTAAATATAAAAGTTCTTCTTTCTTTATTTCAATGACTTTTTCCAATTTCACTAATTCCATGTCGTTTTACTTCTCTCTCCAATACTAAAATATATGTATTTTAGTATAGCCTATTTACATAATTAGTAAAAGTAAAATAAGCATGTAAAATCTTACAAATAAAAAAATAATATACTATCAACAAAAAATTTTAAATTTAACCCTTTATACAGATCATTAGACTTCATTATGTATTAATAACAAATCGGAATTTCTCTAATGTAATATCTTTATATTCTGGAGCTCTCTTTATATGATCAAAATAACTATATGAGAATTTAAAAACATGCCCGAAATCCCAATCAAACGCACTATAGTCTTTTAGCCAAAATTGATTTTCTGTTGGTAATACATAAGCACGTTTTGATTCGATTAAAGGTAAACGATCTATAGGTGAGTGCAAGTTAATTCCAGTATTCGGCATAAGATATTGACTAGCACGTAACACGTATACTAGTTTTAACAGTGGACGTATCCCTCGTTGGAATATATCTCTATGCCCTAAATCATACATAATATTAATTGCATGAGAAAAAGTAAGTAAATGACCAATTAAATCATGATGCGCTTCCGCTCTATAAATAATATTAAATTGCGAGAGCTCCTTTAAAATAAACTTAGATAATTGTTTCGGATTTTTGAATTCACTTTCTATCTCATCGTTTATACTTAATTGTTTTACTTCCTTCGTCGTAAAACCAATCCACGATCTACCAGGAATTGTTTTTCGAAACGATAATATAAGGTTAGTAATCCCTTCAATTGCTTGATTATTCCCCCATTTTTGTAACTCTTTCATAGCTAATAAACTTAATGCAGCATAAATGACATTATGCCCCACCCAATGAAGTTCATCAATTGTATGCTCCATTGATTTTATAATCAGTTTTTCAGCACTTTGAAAATCAATTTCTTTTTTACTATCGATGATTTCACCTAAGTTTTGATTGTTCAACATCATTTTTGTTTGAGAATACATACTACGATTTATCTCTTCTTCCATATTGTTATCTTTCATAAAAAAATAACTAGCAATTGCAGCTGCTCCGAAATGCGCATGCCAAATATCATTTGTTTGTTTTTTACACTGAGAAATAATTGAAAGACCCTCTCTTAAAACAGTTTTATTTTCCCCCTATTTTTCCCCCGTAATAAAAATCACTTAATACTCATCCTAAAGATGGTGTCAATACAAATAAAATATGATTGGATTCATCACTTTTATTCAAAAAGCGATGTTTCACATTTGGCGGAATACGTACAACATCGCCTTCTTCTAAAAAATATTCTTTTCCTTCTAACTCCACATACACTTCTCCTTTCATAACAACAGCAATCTCTTCTTTATCTTCATGTGAATAATGACTTTCCGTTGTGTTTGCTTGTTTATTTAAATCCATTATTAACATTTCAATACGTGCTTTCATAAAATCCGGTGTTAATACATCATATACAATGTGATCATTGTTCTCCCGATACACTTTTTTTCGATCTTTTTTCTTAGAAATGAGTGAATCTGTATCAATCTCATTAATAAAAAGTGTAAATAGCGGTACATTTAATGCTTTCGCAATTAATTCCAATACACTTAAAGAAGGATTCGCATATCCTCGTTCAATTTGACTAATTAGTGAAGTACTAATCCCTGCATAATCAGCAAATTCCCGAATTGTCATATTATTTTTCTTACGATAACTTAATACAGTTTGTCCGAGCCTATCATGGATCATAATAAAAACTTCCTTTCGTCCATCATATTGCATGTTTCATTGTCTTTGTGCTGACATACTAAACAAAGGCAAATAATCCTTTCCTATCGCCTTAAGGACTTATATACTTACCTTTGTACATTATATCGTATTTAGTTCATTATAATAAACAATCTATCGGAGGGACAAACTGTGAAATCACCTATTCTTTCATATTGCATCTTATTTTTCGGCGTATTCGCCCTATCAACTTCAGCAATTTTCGTAAAATTGGCAGATGCTCCTGCGGCTATCATTGCTTTTTACCGTTTATTTTTTGCTGCACTGATTCTATTACCGTTATTACTATTTAATAAAAATAATCGAAACGAGCTAAAAACAGTAACAAGAGAACAATGGGGATTCGGATTCATATCCGGGCTATTTTTAGCTGCACATTACGTACTATGGTTTGAATCATTACAATATACTTCTGTAACGAGTTCTACAGTTATCGTAACGTTACAACCTTTATTTTCAATGATTGGTGGTTACTTTCTATTTAAAGAGAGATTTACGAAAGGAGCGGTTATTGGTTGCCTCATCGCTATTTCAGGAAGTATCGTCATTGGATGGCAAGACTTCCAAATTAGCGGAGAAGCATTATACGGAGATATTTTAGCCTTTATTGCGGCCGGAATTATTACCGCTTACTTTTTCATTAGCCAACATGTTCGTAAAGATTTATCTCTTATACCGTATTCGGTAATTAGTTATGGAAGTAGCGCCTGTTTTCTCGGTATATTTGCCTACACGCAGCAAGAATCTTTCATCCATTACTCTACACAAACTTGGTTGTGCTTTATCGGCTTAGCATTTATTGCTACAATTTTAGGGCAAACAGTTTTTAATTGGTTATTAAAATGGATGAGTGCTACTGTAATCTCTATGAGTATTTTAGGAGAAACGATTGGAACTTGTATACTAGCGTACTTTATATTAAATGAGACTATTTCTTTACAACAAGGGCTAGGCATTACAGTTATTTTTATTGGTTTAGCATTATTCTTATTACAACCAAAACTACCAAATCACAACTAACAAATAAAAAAGCATGACATTAATTTGTCATGCTTTTCACTATTCATTATGTACAATTAAACCATCAGGTCTAAAACGACTCATCATAATTTCATTAATAAACTTTCCGTGAGCCTTCAAATTCCCTAATTTTATTCCCTCTTCTACAAATCCAAATTTTTCATATAGCGATTTCGCTTTCGGATTCGTTTCTAAAACACCAAGCTCTACTCGCTCTAACATTAACCAATTATCAGCTAAATCAAGCATTTTTGTAAGAAGTGTTTTCCCAATGCCTTTATTATGATATTCACTATCTACCCCCATAAACAAATCCCCCGAATGAGATCTACGTCCTGGGCTTTGGGTTAATCCAACAAATCCAACAACTTTTCCATCATACTCTGCAACAAATTCAAATTGATTTGGCGCTAAATTACGAATTCTATTTTCCATCGCATCTACACGCATACTAGGTAAGAAAACCATATAAGGTAATACATCATCTTGTATACATATACGATGAATTGCTCTAGCATCTTGTATTTCTACCGCTCTTAGTTTGATCTCCATATTTTCTCCCCTCCATATTCATAACAATAATTATTCTAGCCCCCCGGGTGAAACCCCTTCTCTTCTATATTTCTTTATGTTATTTTTACATAATCATTTCAGTATAACATCCAATTTATGAACAGCTTATCTACAATTGGTTAACTTTTTACTCTATTATATAACTCCAGCAGATTTTCAATTGGAGTACCATTTATTTTCATACCAGTTATATCACAATTTTCTATTTCCATATTTTTCAGATTACTATTACTTATCGCACTACCTTCCAAATCACATCTATTAAATGAAATAGGATGTTTACCTTCTCCAAGGTTTGTATCTTTAAAATGAACTCCACCTAAAGTCACAAAAGAAAATTTACTACCGGAAAGATTTAAATCGGCATATAAAGAACTTTTAAAATTTATATTTCTAAACTTTGATTGACTCACATTACAATTACTCATCTTCATATTCATCATATTGCTACCAACAAAGGAACTGTTTTTTAAATTCACTTGATAATACTCTGTATTTGCTAGATTACAGTTTTCATATTGGCTATTTTTCATATCATTATTTTTAATCAGGTTCTCTTTAGCTGACTCTACAGTTATTCTTTTTACATAACAATACTCATCTTCAGATTTAAAAATTATTTCATAGCCCATTTTTTCATAAAAATGATGATTATTAAGTTGTCTACTGGATGTTTCGAGATCCCAAACCCTTATGCTTGGATATTCCACTTCAATTGATTTAATAACATGTGATCCAATTCCTTTTCCTTGATAATCAGGATCTACAAAAATACGATCAATTCGACCGTATGACTTACCAGAAATCGTAACTATAATTCCCCCAATTATTTTTTCATCCACTATCACTTTGAAAGAATCTAGCTCTTCAATCGAATATTTCATCATTTCTACTGAAGAATACCCTGGCGGTTGGATGTTATAGTCAATGACATCACCTTGACCGCATAGCCATCGTTTTGCTTCTTCATCAAATGTTCTTTTCATTATTTCTGTTAACTTTTCAGCATCTAAAATTGTAGCTTTTTCTATAGATATTATTATCATTTTTGTTTTCCCCTTCATTGTTACAAACCATTAACTTTTGTGAACGAAATAGTTATCCATTTACTTTCATTTTTAAATTTTTTCCCATTATTACATATGGAACATCATTTTTACTTGGATGAAATGGCTCTAATACATCAACCCAATCTAATCTTTCATATAAAGAACGTGCCTTTTTATTGTTTATTTGTGTTGTTAAAATACTCGTTCTATTTGAAATACCTTCTAATAACTCATTATGTAATGTTGTTCCAAGTCCGTCATTTCGGTATTGCGGGTGAACTGCTAACTCTACAAATTCAAAACAATCTTCTAACCATTGCTCTACTTGTCCAAAATTTAATGATTTTCTCATTAATTGATTATAGTACTGACCTTCTAATGAGCGATAACCATAAGTAAAACCAACGACTTCATTTACCTCATTCATTGCTACTATACCTTTAAAACCTGTATATTCTATATGCCTATTTATTCGTTCGATCATTTCATTGAAACTTGTTTTCTCAAATGCTCTACAATACAATTTTGCTATATTACGAATTAGGATCTCATCTTTTTCAATGCTCACGAAATTCACCTTATTCCGCCCCCTACTAAAATATTTGAACTCTTCATCAGTTATAAAATAAAGAAAATTAAAACTTTTATATCTATTTACTATTAAACTACAAATGAACCTATATTTTCCACAAATACTTATTTTTATTTTTGAAGGCTAACTTCCTGGTTTTTATCTTAACTTCTATTCCTTGTCGTTTAAGGTTTTTATTTTACATATTACATCTACAAAATATCCATTTACATATTTCTAGAAATACAACCACATACTATACATAAATCAAATGAAATTTGGAGGATGCCTACATGAATAATAAAAATGTAAATAAAAAAGAAAATGTTACCGAAAACGCTACACCTATTCAAAATGATAATACTGCAAATCTTAATATCGAAGAACAAGCAATGAACGGCTTATATGGAATGCCAGAAACTGCTATTGAAGATGCTGATCATGCTGTAACTGATGATTTGACTTCAAAAAATTAATAAAATACATAGAAGAAAGCCAAGGAAAATATCCTTGGCTTTCTTAACTATGCATCCACCTTTTGTACTTCTTCACTCTTTCTTGAAAGCTTTCCTGGCCAAAAAGCAAAGCGACCTAGAACAACTGTAATTGCTGGTACAAGTAATGGTCTAACAATAAATGTATCTAGTAGTACACCAATTGCAGTTACGATACCAAATTGAACAAGAACTTGAATTGGAAGTGTACCTAACACTGCAAAAGTTCCTGCTAAAATTAAACCTGCTGATGTAATGACACTACCTGTTTGTATAACGCCATTTTTTACTGCATCCAAGTGATTTTGTGTCTTTCTGTTTTTCCATATTTCAGAAACCATAAAGATATTATAATCTTCACCTAAAGCAACTAGAAATACGAATGCATACAACGGTATCGCACCTTGAATGGCTGGCGCTCCCATACCATAATGAAGTAATAGCCATCCTGCTCCTAGTGCCGAGAAGAACGATAATACAACAGTTACAATTAAATAAATCATCGCGACAATAGATCGTAAGTAAACAAGTAATAATAAAGCTATAATACTAATCATTACTGGAATGATAACTGCTTCATCACGTTCCGTAATTTGCTTTGTATCATATAATGACGCTGTTTCTCCGCCAATCCATAGTTGATCTTCTGCATTACTAATCCCAGCATCTTTTAATACTTTTTCTACACTACTTTTCAATTTAGGGATTTGATCTAACGCTTCAATTGAGTATGGATTTTCAGCTAAAGAAACCTCATACATTTGTATTTGCTTATTTTCTTTACCCTCTTTTGGGTCTTTTACTGTATTTACAAAAGAAAATCCCTCTAGTTTTTCTTTAATAGGAAGCTCTTTTCCTTTCGTATCAACAACAACTTTTACTGGTGCTAGTTCCCCAGCTGAAAAATGATCACTAATTAACGTAAACCCTTCACGTGAAGGCATATCTTTCGGAAACGATTCTAATAAGTCATATGTGTATTGAATACGTGGTACAACTGAAGCCAATCCACCTAAAACAAATACAGTGAGCATAATTATTGTCCACGGTCTTCGTACTACAACATCTCCAAGTTTTTCACTAAAGGCACCTTTTGATTTTTTAACTTTTACGACTTTCTTTTTCTTTCTTGCAAATTCCTCATTCATTGAAGTTGTTCTCGGTATAAATGGGAAGAATGCAGTTCTACCGAAAATTAATAATAACGCTGGTAAAATTGTTAAAGCAGCAATTCCCATTATGAATACAGCAACACTAAATGGTACCGCAAATCGATGAAAAGCACCGTAATGAGCGAGTAATAATGTTCCTAATCCAAGTACAACAGTTAACGCACTCATTATAATTGCTCCGCCAGAAGCTTTAATTGCAAGTTGCAATGCTTTATATTTACTTTCTTCCTCTAGCAAGTACTCTCTATATCTCGAAATTAAAAATAAACAATAGTCCGTTCCAGCACCAAACAATAATACTGTCATAATTGATATCGCTTGGGCATCTACTTTAATCCATCCGTGACCAGCTATAAAACCAAGTGTAGGACTAATAATACCGTATGCAAAGCCCACAACAAGTAAAGGTAAAATTGCTAAAATTGGTGAACGATACAGTAAAATTAATAAGACTAATACGAGTAGTACAGTAGCAACTAACAGCTTCACATCAGCTTGACTAAATAAGCTAACCGCATCAGTTTGAATACCTACAGGTCCAGATAATCGAACATGTAAACCAGATTCACTTATTTTTTGTTTAAATGGATCTTCCTCCACCTTACTATTTACTATCTTTCTTAAATCTTCAAGATTTCCTTTTAATACATCTGTTCCGGCAGATTTATTAAAGAATACCGGTGTGACAAATGATGTACCATCTTTTGATGCGCTTTTTGATAATACTTGTTCTGGTATTGTATCAAATGGTGGTAACGTTGATTGTTCCTTTAAAGGACTGGCCTTTAATTCTTTATAAACGTCTTGTATGAGTTTATAATCCTGTGACTGTAATCCACCATCTTTATACCATACTACTAACAAAGGATTCCCTGCATTATTCGGAAACTCGTTTTTCATTAGTGCTTCCGCTTGCTGCGACATAGCTGTTTCAGGTAAATTTTTCGGATTCGGTTCTTTCGTACTGTTTACTTGTGGCAATGTAAATGAAAGTAATAATGTAATAAGAATCCAAACCGATAAAGTTATCCACTGTGTATGCTTCCCTGCTACAAGCCTCCCTAACATATGTAACGGGTGCTTTTTCATAAAAACCCACCTTCCTTTTTTCCTCTAACATTAATTATATATACTGGTCGGTTAATTAATCAAGAATGAATAAAACTTTGTGTTATAATTATCTCAACAATACATGTCAGGAGCGAATGGATTTGGAACAAAAACACCGTCCTCTCGGAAGGCCTCGTCAAAATAAAAATACAAAGTCTACAAAAGAAACCATTTTGGAAGTTGCAACTCGTCTATTTCTTACTCAAAATTATCGAGTCGTTTCCATGGATGAAGTTGCAAAAGTTTGTGGTGTTACGAAAGCAACCGTCTACTATTACTATTCAACAAAAGCAGATTTATTTACCGCTACTATGATTCAAATGATGGTACGTATACGCGAGAATATGTCTCAAATCCTTTCTACAAATAAGACTTTAAAAGAAAGATTATTGGACTTCGCTAAAGTCTACTTACACGCAACGATGGATATTGATATGAAGAATTTTATGAAAGATGCAAAACACTCTTTATCCGAAGAGCAATTGAAGGAATTAAAAAATGCTGAAGATAACATGTATGAAGTGTTGGAAAAAGGACTCGATAACGCGATGCAACTTGGAGAAATCCCGAAAGGAAATGCTACATTTGCTGCCCATGCCTTCGTATCTTTATTATCAATTGGGAATTTTAAAGATGAAAATCACAATCCTATTCTTGCAAATATAGATGAATTAGCACAAGAAATCGTTTCTTTTTATTGGAACGGGTTAGGTCATTCATATTAAATAGATTTCCTTTAATAAAAGAGCATGTTTGAAATTTTTTTCAAACATGCTCTTTTAT